>JBDKFU010000078.1:0-18753 GCA_039798565.1 Candidatus Parcubacteria bacterium | reverse complement strand
TCTGGTTTATTTCGTGCCTTATCTGTGTCCTCAATGCGGACAAAATAGGTACCACCAGACTTTTTTGCGTACAAATAGTTAAAGAGTGCGGTACGGACCGTACCGATATGCATCTCGCCAGTCGGGCTTGGGCTAATACGAGTGACTACGGTGTCTGACATACGCACCATTATGCCTCGTGAGAGACTGCTATGTCGAGGAGTGCTTCAGCGAGTGTTCGGGCTGCCTCGGGGCGAGCAAACTTTGATGCGGCCTCTGCCATATCAAGTCGAGCTTTTGGATTAGTGAACAAGCGATCAATTTCTGCCGTCAGTAGGTGCGGGGTAAGATTCGCCTGTTCTATCACGACGCATGCGCCGTGGTGCGCGTAGGCGAACGCATTTGAGCGCTGATCACGCGATATCGATTCTGGAATGGGTACCATGATAGATGCCTTGCCCCAGAGAGCTGCCTCTGCTATTGCTCCACTCCCCGCTCTTGTCACCACGAGATCAGCGGCGCCCGCGGCCATTTTCATTGCAAGCGTCGTCAGATATGGGTATGCCTTGTAACGGTAGCGTCGCTCGTTTCTATCCAAGATGACTTTGGCGGTTTCAGTAGTGGGGCCAAAGTGGAATGTCCCCGTTTGATGGATAACTTGATAGCGGCTCACCAAATCTGGAAGGGCTTCAAGTATGACATTGTTTATTGCTTCAGCGCCCTGCGAGCCACCAACGACCAAGATGACGGGGACGTTCCGCTCTAAATCTAGAAACTCATGCGCACCGTCCCGTGCTGGACTGACGATTTCTCTGCGCACCGGATTTCCAGTCACTGCTATCTTGTCGCGCTCCTTTTGTGAGATGTGCTCGATGGCGTCGTCATACGAAAGTGCGATTTTTTTTGCAAAGTGTGCCGCGTACATTGTCGCTCGACCCGGTACTGCATCTGAATCATGAACGATGACTGGGATGCGGAGATACTTAGCTGCAATCAGGGTCGGCATCGAGCCATACCCACCTTTTGAAAAAATAACATCAGGGTACAGTCGGTACAGTGTAAAAAAAGTAGTGAGAATCCCAAAAAGAGTTTTGAATGAATCAAAAAAGTTTTGAATCGAGAAGTAGCGGCGCATTTTACCCGCCGGTGTTCGGATAAAACGAATATCGTTATCATAGAGCGCGCGCTCATCAACAACATTGGGTCCAAAAAAGTAGAGCTCTGGTTCAAGCAGCTTTTTCTCTTTAACGATATCGCGTACTGCCTCTGCGACTGCAATGATGGGATAAAAATGTCCTCCCGTTCCACCACCAGTAAAAACAATCCTCATTGCGCTAGTATACCATTTAGGCACTTCTTCGTGCATGCGCACCAAGAATGAGTCCGACCGCAAGGAGTGCGGACAAGAGTGCGGTACCACCACGACTCATAAAGACAAGGGGGAGCCCGCCTACCGGTAAAAGTCCCGTCATCACTGCGATGTTAAAAAATACTTGTAGGGTGATAGACGACACGAGCCCCACAATCAAATACCGAGTAAACGGTGTCATGGCGGTGAGCGCGAGCGAGTAGCCGCGCACCGTCCACAACGTATACAGCACGATAAGAAGCAGCGCTCCGACAAATCCAAATTCTTCTGCGTAGACTGCAAAAATAGAATCGGTGTCAGCTTCAGGGAGGTAGGTAAACTTTTGAACACTCTGACCAAACCCCCTGCCCCAGGTGCCACCAGACCCGATAGCGATGAGCGCTTGATTTAGTTGAAAGCCAGAACCGAGCGGATCCGCATTTTGATAAATGTAACTTTCAATGCGATCCCACAAATAAGGGCGGACCATAACAACGAGACCGAGTGCCAAAACTCCAACGACGCCAATCATTGCTATCTGCCGCCATGGGAGTCCCGCCGCAACCATAATGGCCATACCTGACGCTGCGAGCACGAGCGCCGTGTCGGTGTCAGGTTGGAGTAGAAGCAGCAGCATCGGCACAATGGTGATAAGGCCAAACGGGAGTAGTCCTTCAGACACACGCGTGATATTAAAGGGTCGCGATGCCCACGCAGCGATATACACCACATACGCAATTTTCAAAAGTTCTGCCGGCTGAAAGGTGGTGAATCCGAGATTTATCCAGCGTGTCGCCCCGTTTAGCGTCAGGCCAATGAAGGGCAAGAATGTTGCAGCCGTCAATACGAGCGAACCAATAAAAAAAAGCAGCGACCATTGTTTGATTCGCTTTGGATCGATTGAAAACGCTGCAACAAGTGCGATAACACCGCCGACCAGTCCAAGGCCAAATTGAAGCGTGACCGATCGCCAAAACTCTGCACTTGAGTCAATCACTGAGCCTAAAGACGCTGATACAAACGTAATCAATCCGATGACCACAATGCTCGCCGTCAGTCCCACAAACAGTCGGTCGACACGACGCACAGACATATGATTATCCTGCGACTGCGATTGCAGCCCCAGTGATTGCAGCGACAATAGAGAGAATCCAATAACGCATGGTCACCTTGTGTGACGGCCAGCCAATAGCTTCAAAGTGGTGGTGGAGCGGCGCAATGCGAAATATTTTTTTACCGTATATTTTTTTGGAGAGCACTTGGAGCACGCTGGAAAGCACAGTCGCGACGAGCAGTATGCCGACGATGGGGAGCACGGCGATACCATTCCCTGCCCCCTTTAGGTCAGTAAGAAATGCGACCGACGCGACCGTGAGCGTGAGTGCCATAGAGCCAGTCTCAGTCATCCAAAAGCGCGCGGGCGGGACGTTAAACCATAAAAATGCGAGTATGCCACCGACCAGTGTGGCACAAAATGCAGCGAGATCAATTTGGCCCTGATGAAATGCGATAAACGCATACGCGCTAAACACTGATGCAAACACGCCGCCCGATAATCCATCGATACCATCGATAATCCCCGACGCATATAAAAAGAGGGACGTAATAACAAACATGGGTACAATGAGCCACCCGAGATATAAATCAGTAGCAAGAAATGGAATACCGACTGCCACCACGCCGAGCTTTGTATAAAACCATGAGCCAATGAGGAGTGAAAGAATGGTGACGATTGAAAGGCGTACTGATAGCGGGATGCCCCGGCCATTACTTTTATCCCACACATCGAGAATGTCATTCATGAGTCCTACAAACGCGCCAACGAGGAGCGTCGTGAGCGGTATCCATGTTTGACTGCGCGATACAAAATCGAGCGAGCCAAACGACTCTGGTGCCCACGCTGCGACAAGCCACATAATGAGCGCCGTGACTGCGGTACTTGCCCAAATGACGATGCCGCCCATGCGTGGCGTGCGCGTTTCATTTTCTGCATGGAGCTTATCAAACTCGACCGCCTTTGTTCCATCGAGCGCCATCTTACCGCCCACCTTTTTCCACGCCTTATAGTGGTACAAGTACGCAGTTAAAAGCGGCGTCGAGATAATACCGATCCAAAACGCGAGTATCGCCGGGACAAAGACTTTAAAAGTGTCGTCTATCATTCATTACAGAGAATAGCACGACGCATATACGGGTCGAGTACGTTGATGAGCGCACGCATATCGGTCTCCCTCCCCTCACGGGTTGAGCCTAATACCGCGAGCGACACTGGTCTACCGGGCACCGGCTCATACAAAATCACCAAGTTACCGCCTGCCAGGTCAGTAAAGCCGGTCTTTGAAACGCGTGCGCCCGGGAGCGAAGCGGCGAGGAGCGATGTGTTTTGCACATTATTAAAATCAGCACGCACTGAACGCTCCACAAGCTCTGGCGCGCCGCTCCCGAGCATTGCAGCAAAACGCGCGACGTCACGCGCAGACCCATATGCCCCAGCGGTGGTCGATGATATGTCGAGACCCGTTTCGTTCATAAAGGTGAGTGTGGTAAATCCAAAGCGCTGTGCGGTCGTATTCATGCGGTCAATAAAAAGAGGTTCAGGCTGCGCGGCGTCGCTTCGCGTCTTGAGTTCTGTCGCGAGCTCGTTCGATGACGAGATGAGCATGGCATCAATTTTGTTTTGAATCTCGTCGCCTAGAGTTTCATGTGCGACATACGCGGTCATCAGCTTAGTTATAGAGGCGAGCGGCAGTGATGCGTCAGGGTTTACTTCAATCAAACTTTTGCCGGTACGGATATCAAACGCGTACGCCGCATGCGCCTCAAGATGCGGTACATCAAGCTGTGTGCAGAGCGGCACTGGACGCGGCTCACCAAACGAGAGCGTCGTGTACGCCATCACCTCAGACTGAAACAGTGCAAGCGCACATACCCCAGCGATAATAGCGTACGCGAGTTTCATCATACCGTTTGCTCGTTCTGCTGTTCTAGCTGCACAGTCTGTGTCGCGAGGACCGCATCCATTTGTGCACGAACCTCATCGTACCCGGGGAGCTCGCTCGCGCTTGATACACCAAGGTACGCCGGCACCTCAGTCGTCGCGCTGTATACAAAGGAGCGCTTATCACCGGCCTTTTCAGCGCGCGAAATTAATCCGCGCATCATAAGCGAGCGAAGCGTCGTTTGTGTGTTAACGCCGCGAATATATTCGATATCAGCACGGGTTGACGGGCCGCGATACAAAATAATGGACAGCGTCTCGAGCCCTGCCTTACCCAATGGCCCTTCAATTTCAGAACGCCGGAGTGCATCGATAAGTTCTTGATGCTCGGGTGCAGTCGCGAGTGCAAGCTCTTCAACATCATTTATAAGTCTGATGCCTGAGCCACTTGATACCAGTTGTGTTTGGATCTCAGTCGCTGCGGCTGCAACAGCCGCAACATCAGCTTCAAGGAGCTTTGCAATTTCTTTTACGCGCATCGAGCCGCCCGCATAAAGTAAAATCGCTTGAATTTTTGATGATAACTCATTCATATTTAGGTACCGAGGTATTTCCTGCATATTCTATCCTAATATCATTAAAATGCCCATCTTGGTCCACATGCGCAAACCCTTGTTTCACCAATTCTAGAAGTGCTAAAAAACCGACAACAACTTCGCGCGGATCAGTAGCGCCACCTGCAAATTCTTTAAATGACAGAGACAGCGCCTGTTGCACACGCGAAACCATGCGATCAATCATCTCGTTGAGCGATATCACCGGCTTTACCTCTATCTCGTCATGCGTGTGTGGCATCGGCACCGCAGTGAGCGCGCGCACCAATGCATCGTGGAGCCCCACCTGCGTGAGATCAGACGCCGGAGTAAACAAGGGGTCAGTAATACTCATGCCGCCCGCAATATACATGCGCGAGCGGGTCCAGAGCGACTTGGCTGCCTCGCGGATAATTTGCAGGAGGCGCAGACGCCGTTCTAGGTCGTGCACATCCCCCTCTTCATCATCAGAAAGGGATAGTACTGGAAGCAATGCGCGAGATTTTAAAAGAAGGAGCGTTGACGCGACAACAATAAACTGTGACGCCTCTCCAACAGGAAAAGCTGACTTCTCCTTAATGTACGACAAAAAAGAATCCGCGACACTTGAAAGTGAGATGTCACTGATGAGCAGTTTGCGCTCCTCGATGAGGTTCAAGAGCAGGTGGAGCGGTCCCTCAAACTCGCCTTGGCGAACCGTAAATGCATCCATACTCCCTCGATGATACCACGCTACGCTGAAAGAAAGGCGTCAACCGGCTTCAAATCGCGCTTCACTCGCGCTGCATTTGCTCTAATTCTTTCGCAGGTTTGCGCGTTGGTGCGCTCGAGGCCCGGCGTTTTGTGCTTCTTGAAAAACGATTCAATCTCCTGTGCACGTTTCTCACTTGTCTCACCACTCGCTGAAGGTATATACCGTGGGAATGCGTGTCCGCCCCCAAACCGCTTGGTAATTGCAGCCCAGTGCGTGGATATATACTTCCACGCCACATCGCGGCCATACGGGTTTGCCCAGACAAGTCGCGTCACCTTTAATGCATCCTGTCCACGTGCTCGCGCCGAGTAGCCGTACTCCATTATCTTTTCAAGCTCAGCTCTGTCGCGACTCATCGAGAGCGCGCGGAGCACTCGATCGCGCTCTTCCTCCAGTGTCTCAGTTTCAAACTTTTTCTTTAATGCTTTGTAGCCAACTGACGTACCCGAGATTGCAACACCTGCATATACAGCTCCTCGTATGTTTGGATTGAGCACACCCACACCTTTCAAGTGTTGGCTGAACAAAGATTGTGCGCGCTTGAGAGCATCAGGCAGTTCAACTGCCATTGCACAGTTAAGAATGAGTGCGCGGAGCATTGGTCGATCGAACGCCTCATCTTTGACGGCTTCAAAGCCAACCTTCTTATAAATTTCACCTATGATATCCTGCGCATAGATAAGAAACCGCTCATACAGTTTTGTGCCAAAATATAAGTTTTTCAGTCGAAGCAGGTTTTCTGCAATCTGCGCCCAGATGACATACGTTTCTTCGTTTTCATAGTGCTTCAACAAGCTGAGTGCGCGTGGCGTACCAAGATGACCAGAATCAGCAAGGGCGAAGGCGTCTCGGATAATCGCGTACCGATCTGCAGAGCCGAGCGTGTGCTGCCCAGAGTCGAGGGCTTCACCGAGGCGCGCCAAAATTACATCGTCGTAGCGAACACGGACATATGCAGTCTCGTCATCGTTTACGTTGAGCCAGCCCTTGCCCGCCGGCACACGCATCTGTTTCTTGTCCATAACGTAGGTGCGCGTCTTCAGAAATTCGCCCTCAACAGCAAGTGGTATAGGCCATACTGTCGTGTCTTTTGAGCGCGTGGTGTTAGAAAAGTATCGAGCCTGCGTCAAAACAGCCTCCGTACCTTTCATTGTTACGTCGATAAGTGGGTACCCCTCGACTTTTGTCCAACGATTCATCATCTTTGCTATCCCCTTTCCACTCGCACGTTCAAACGCCGCCCAGAGGTCGGCCGTAGTCGCGTTGTCATACGCGTTTTGTTTCAAATAATGCGAGAGTCCTTTTCGAAATGCTTTTGCGCCAATGTAGTGCTCAAGCATGCGAATAAGAAAAGCTCCTTTCGAGTATGAGAGCGCATCAAAAATTTCGCTGATTTCATTTGGATGCTGCACAGCCACTTCTATAGGATGTGTCGATTTTAAACTATCGAGCCGCATCGCCGTGTCTCCTTCGTCATGCACAAATGAGTCCCAGATGTGCCATTCAGGAAACAAGGCATCAACGGCGACATACTCGAGATATGATGCAAAACCCTCGTTCAGCCACAAGTCAGTCCACCAGCGCATGGTCACCAAATTTCCAAACCACTGATGCGCAAGCTCATGCGCCACTACAAGCGCGACATACCTTTTCGTATTGTTCGTAGAATGATCTTCGTCAACGAGGATAACTGACTCGCGGTACGTGACCGCGCCCCAGTTCTCCATCGCGCCAGACGCAAAGTCCGGTATCGCGATAAGGTCAGCGGTCGCGAGTGGATACTTAATACCAAAATAGTCTTCATAAAAATCGAGACACTTGACGGCACACTCGAGCGCGAAGGTTGCTTGATGCTTTTTACCCGGCGTTACATAGACACGGACTTTGACCCCGCGCTTTGTTCTCGCTTCGAGGTGCTCGAAGTGGCCAACAATAAATGCCAGTAGGTACGTCGACATTTTTGGACTCGATGCAAAACGTATCGTCTTGAATGCGCCATGCTCTTTAACATTAATTGCGTGTGTATTAGAAATCGCCGTTCTGTCGTTAGGGATGGTTAGCGACACATCGTATACCGCCTTGTACTCTGGCTCATCAAAGCACGGCAGTGCTCGACGTGCATCAGTCGACTCAAACTGCGTCGTCGCCATGTGATACTCCTTACCATCGTGCATGTACCGACTGCGGTACAGTCCGCGCATCTCATCGTTCAAGATGCCGACCCACACGAGCGCTAGTTTCGCCTTACCTGGTTTGAGGGTTTCTGAAAAAGTAATGGTTGCCGTTTCAAGTTCGGTGTTGTACGTTACGACGCCTTCAATTCGTCGCGTCCCGCGTACCAGCTCTGCAGAACGAATATCGAGTGCAGCAGCGTGAAGTGTAATTGTTTTAGTCGCTTTTTTAATGTCGATATCAACGGTCTCTTCACCCTCAAAAGTAAAAGCCTCGAGATCGGGCGTGATATGAACGTCGTATCTGATAGGGGTGACACCGAGAGGAAGACGGACTGACCTTTTCTGTTTTTGTTTTTTCATAATATGGCTCTAATGCTGGCTTTTATAGAATCTATAACGACCTGTCCGCCATACGGCATAGGTATCTGTGGATCAGTATGGCCAAAATCCATGTTTTGAACAACAGGTATGGTTTTATTGTACTCGCGTATTGTGGAGAGCGTGATGTCCCACTGCGTTTTGCGATACGTCGCTTTTTCTTCGGCGGTGAGTTGTTTGTTAAACTCCCACGCCTTTGGTCGGCCAACAAGAACGCCCTGCACGCGTGCGAGTATCCCTCGCTCACCAAGGGCCCGATACACGCGGTGCACATAGTCAGCTGACGGAATCTCCTCAGACGTCTCGGTCATCAAAATAATATTTTCAAACTGTGCAAGCGTTGGAATCGGCACACCGTGACGTAGCATCTCATCAATAGATTCAAGACACCCGCCCCACAACAGCCCGGTGCCGTCTGTATGTGCATCCCACTGCCAGCCGTCATTCTTTTCATACACACGTGACTGCGTGAGTGTCGCAGGGTCATTCCAATTCAAATTGATATCATTATATGTTTCGCTTGCAACGAGCTCTACCTCGCCTTCGTCAAAAAAAGCTTGTTTGAGCGCCTCGAGAGTATAGTCATCCATTTTATTCTGCATTGCAAACTGCGTGAGAATAGCACCACCATAATATGATGGAACACCGGCCAAAAAGAGATGATTAGCGAAGTGCGAGTTATCGCTAAACCCAAAAAAAGGTTTTGGGTTATTTGCAAATGGTTCTTGCGGCAGATCTTTTACGTATGTTACTTGATCATTTCCACCTAAGGTAGCAATAACTGCTTTTATCTCTCTATCCTCAAACGCAGCTATCAAGTCACGCGCCCGCTCCTCCTTGCTAGCTCCAATCTTTTTAGTTGTTGGGTACTCGACCGGCTCTAAGCCAAATATATCGCGAAGACGCGACAATCCTAGTTCATACACCTGTGGCCACTTCCCCGCAGCTGCAAAACTTGGCGACAGTATCGCAACCTTGTCTCCGGCCTTTAGTTTTGGTAGAACTTTCATTTCTTCTTTATCTCAATGCCAAGCTCATGTAACTGCTTAGCATTTACAGCGGAGGGCGCGTCCATCATAAGATCCTTACCTTCCCCGGTTTTTGCGAATGGAATAACTTCTCGGATATTTGGCTCTTTCTCTAAAAGCATGACGAGCCGGTCAAATCCCCACGCTATGCCTCCGTGCGGAGGTGCACCACGACCTAGAGCTTCAAGCATATGACCAAAATTTGCCTCGATACGTTCATGAGAATAGCCCATAATCTCAAAGACATTTCTTAGTTCCTGCGAGTTATGAAGGCGAATTCCTCCACCTCCTATTTCATATCCATTCATTACAATGTCGTACTGAGTCGAAAGGATATTTTTTATATTTTTTTTCTCAAGAAAATCTTCCTTTGACTCATCCAATACCCCCGTAAAGGGGTTATGCGTAAAGGTCCAATCTCCAGTGCCATCAACATTATCTGCACCGGTCTCCTCAAATGCTGGAAAATCTGTCACCCACAAAAATGCTAAAAGATTTGGATCGGATGTATCTTCTCTGATATCGGGCTTATCAGTTCCGTACTTTGCCATAACCTCTGCGTATGTCATACGTGGAAATGGAGTTGCTTGGATTCTTTTTTCTGGATATAACTTCTCGACAATTTGGATCAAAAGCTTTTCATTGAGGTCCATTACCTCCTCGCGAGTGACGAATGACATTTCAAGATCAAGTTGTGTAAACTCGGGCTGACGGTCGCCGCGCGTATCTTCGTCGCGCATACAGCGTGCAAATTGAAAGTATCGTTCAAAACCTGCAACCATCAAGAGCTGTTTGTACTGTTGCGGAGATTGCGGAAGAGAGTAAAAGTTTCCATTCCAAAGTCGAGAAGGCACTATATATGAACGAGACCCTTCGGGCGTTGGCGCTGACAAAAGTGGAGTTTCAATTTCAGTGAAGTCTCGTTCAATAAGGTAGTTTCTGATTTCTTGCTGAATTAAATGTCGTGCGCGTACATTTTTCTGCATGCGTTCAGAGCGCAAATCGAGATAGCGATACTTGAGACGAGCATTCTCATCGATACCAATAGTATCTGCAGTTATATCAAACGGCGGAGTCTCAGATTTGTTTAATACTTCAATACCAAGGATCTCCATCTCTATCTCACCATTCATGACTCCCGCTTTTACATTTTTTTCAGGACGCGCCTTGATAAGTCCAGAAACTGCAACTACCCACTCGGTACGGAGCTCGTGCGCAGTGTCTATCGATGCAGAGCCAGGCAGAACAACGCCCTGTACCTTTCCAGATGCATCTCTGACGTCTAGAAACACCATCTTCCCTTGGTCGCGACGTACGTCTACCCATCCTTTAATCAGCACCTCTTCGCCGACCTTTTGAGCCAAATCCTTAATGAGAGTACGTACAACAGTCATCTCTCTAGTATGCCACGAGTGGCACTAGCCGACAAATATGCTGAGATTTAAAAGCGTACGCAGCTCTTTGAGCGTTTTTGCATTTTCTTCGCGCGCGCGGGCGGTACCATCTATCATTATTTGACGCACCTCGTCTGGTCGCGATTCAAAGTACTCTCTCCGCTCTCGAATCGGCGCCAAAAATCTCTCCATGACTCCAACGAGATACTGTTTCACTTCGATGTCTCCCACCTTACCTTCGACATAGCGAGACTTAAAGTCTGCAATTGCTGACGCATCGGACTCTGTGCCAAATAAATCAAGGTAGATGAATACTGGGTTACCCTCCACGGTGCCTGGGTCTGTCGCGCGAATACGCTTTGGGTCAGTGTACATACCCATAACTTTTTTCTGTACCTCTTCTTTGCTCTCACCAAGATAAATAGTGTTACCGAGTGACTTACCCATCTTTGGGTTACCATCAGTTCCTACCAACTTTCCTACCCTACCGACAAGCACTTCAGGTATAGGAAAGAGCTCTGTCTCTGTCACTGCATTCAAATCACGTGCAACTTCACGTGACTGCTCAAGGTGCGCAACCTGATCGACACCCACTGGCACCAAGTTTGCTTTGACGCCAAGAATGTCTGCGGCTTGGAATATCGGGTAGTTAACAAAACCGAGCGAGAATTGGTCACCGAGCCCTTTCATCTTTATCTCGTCTTTCACTGTTGGATTTCTGAGTGCACGATTATGAGACACGTACATACTCATGATGGCCGCGAGCTCATAGAGTTCTGGCACGCCGGACTCAGTCCAGAAAATAACATTTTTTGGATCGAGACCAACCGCGAGATTGTCGAGAACATTCTGGAATGTATGATCACCAATCACCTGCGGCGTTTTAGAGAGCGTTGAAAGTGCGTGGGTATCAGCAGAGAGAATAAAGGTCTCGTAGTCGTTCTGCAGCTTTACTCTGTTCTCTAATGTACCTACATAGTGGCCAATGTGCAGCTTCCCCGTTGGTGTATCCCCTGTCAGTATTCGTTTTTTCGCCATATTGTTCAGTATAGCAGTTAGTACTTAATTTTGGCTCGTAATTTGAACGCGTCGCCTCGCTCTATATCGAGCTTTGCATACGGGCTCCTTGGCTGTGGGGTCGGCGTATTGGCCAGCTTTCTGCCGTACACACCCTCAACCTTTTCGCGGCGGACGCTGAATCCCGCGATCTTACCCTCATCTTGGAGGTTTAGAAGAGTGGCGCGGATACCGGCCTCTACCTTCTCGTTCTGGGTACGTGTGGTAACCAGGGGTGTCTTAGAATCTATGGCGTTCTCGATGCGCGCACGGACTAAGCCCTTGTATGCCCCGTTACCCTGATGCTCTAGATGCACTGCGGCACCACCCAGATGTATCTCGCCCGGCTTTGATATCACCGTGCCAAATCCGACGATTTTACCCCGCTTACTTTTAGCGAGTGCGACGTCCCCCGCTATGTGGTCGCGCACCTCAGCTGGCGTCATTGTTGGGCCAAAGGCGCTTTGTGCTGATTCAATAATCCTTTTTTGTGCGGTTCTCGTGAGTCTGTGTGCTGGCACTGTTTCAATTTTCATAGTGTTTAGTTAGAAGTGAGATAACAAAAAACCCCTCACAAGGAGGGGTGTGGTTAGTTCGAGTTGTGTAGAATTAGGCCGAACGCCAACCTCCGGTGAGGATAGTAGAAATAGCGCCTGCCTGCCATGCGTGCCCAATACTCTGCCGTTTTTTGTAGAACACCTTCATTTGGTAAGTATACAGCTAAGAACAGCTATGTCAATTCTGTTACAGGGCATTAATTATGACTGTCCAGCCAAACCAAGTATACCCAACGGTGCCAAGCACAAAAGCTGCAGCTCCAATAATGAGTAACACTGGTATGAGTTTCGTTTTTACTTCAGCTCGCTCAAGTACTCTCCTAAGATTAATCTTGAGACCAGGAAAAACAAAATCAAGAAGCAGTGAAATAATTAATACTGGTGCTGCAAAAAATAATAAGAACCCACCAACACTTAGCATAGCCGCAAAAAAATCCTCACTCGTGCCGGCGCTACGAATATAATCTCCGAGATAGCCGCCGATATTGTTAAGCAAGATAAACAATAACGCGATACCGGCGACCGATACTACGGAGTACATGTAGATACTATACCTTAACTAAAAGAGGAAGGAGGATATCGCGCCCCACACGTCTAGGTTTGACCATAGCGTACTGTGCGCTGCAACCGGAGTTGCAGGCGATGACATTGCAGTTACATTTAGATTAACTGCATTCGGGTAAGTTCGACTTGCAAGTCCGAACTCACCGTACCCCTTGCTCAAAGTACTTAGTGCACCTATGGGATCCATGAGCATGAGTTGGTTTATTCCGACATAGGTAGAAACTGACAACTGTCCGCCTCCAAGTTTTTGAACCACATCGTTTGTAGCATATGCGTTGACATGCATGCCAATGTTTGCTGCATTCGGTTTATAGTCTGATCGAACTGGAGTGCCGATAGTAACTAGGGTGTCCACTTTCCGATCGACAATATTGGTAACTTGGATTGCAATATTCCCTCCGTGTGAATGACCGACAAGATTCAACTTCTCTCCCTCTGCAAACTGATGATTATTAATGATATCTGCTACATACGATGCAGCGGCAGTGCGAGATGCCCTATTATCACCGCCAGTCCACTGAGACTTGTCATTGGTGACTGTCGGCACCTCATGATACGTTTCCGCAATTGCAGTCATGAATGCACTTTGAGCATTTCCATCTAATGAGCACTGCGCAGCCCACAACTCGGCGTCATACCATGTTCCAGGAATGAATATTGTTAACAATCCACTTGAATCTTTCATGCGAATTGGATTATTACGAGCATACGAATAGGAATTCATTTGCTGCGGATCTGTGCGGTATTGGTCGGGCGGCGCCCAGAACAATCGATCTTGGCTCATGAACTGGCCACGGGTGCCGTTGTAGTAGCGTGCATTGAGGTACGAGAGGCTGGTCGCTGGATCGTACTCTTGTCCAATATACGTTCGTTGTTCTTTTGTACTATTGACGCTGGTATTAATTCTGACTCCTCCAAATGGCATGTAGTCCGTGCTCTCGAGCATCTTTCCGACACTGTCGGCAGTGAGTGATGTGCCACCGAGATGATCTTGATAGAGGTATTGTGTAACTGGTGTCGAACCTCCACCACCACCTCCTGTTGTAACTGAGATGAGCTTGATGTCATCGTAGTATACAGTGCCGGTGGTACTTTTCACCAGCGAGACTCCGGTGAGCGTTGTGTTTGCTGCAGAAATACTTGCAAGAGGTATGGTTACGAGGTACCACGTATTTGCCGCCATAGTAGGGAGAAATGTGGAGAGCGGAACTGAGGCTAGGAGTGTTTGTCCGGCACCATATATCTCCACATCAAGGACTGGATTTGCTGTGGCAGAGCGAATGGCGAATTGAAGATGCGTTGAACCAACGGTCGTTACCCCAGCATGATTCAAGTACAGGCCACCCCACGCCGCAGTGTACGCGACTGAAAGTGAGTTAGTGCCTGCATACACAGGGTTTGTGTTAGAGAAGTTTCTTGTTGAATCCCAGGACCAGTCGCTCCATCCTGCACCAATCGCATCGGCATACAGCGTATTGGTTGTTGTCGTTGACGATGACCCGCCGTCAGATCCATTTTTTACAATCGAGACGATTGGTGAGTCACCGAGCATAATATGCTTGGTCACCGCAGTTCCATCGGTATTGTAGTTTGCTGTTGGATACTTTGTGGAGACTCCGCCAATTGAGAGCAGTGTCCGCTGTCCTGAAAGGTCGTAGTCGAATGAGGAGGAGCCTCCCGACCCACTCGCAGTCCTCATGCGGTTGTTGAAGTCCCACGTATATGTCGATGAGGCAAGCGAGAGCACGTTGCCCGAGTTGTCATATGACAAGGTGCTCGTACCAATCGCTGTCGGTGCGTGCGGATTCGCGTATCCTGTGCCCGCGTATGTATAGCTCAGTCCCGTATTCGTGAGCATATTGCCCAATGCGTTGTACGTGTAGGTTGCTGCATACGGCGACGAACTTGCAACTGCAGTTGCAGTCAAAAGTCTGTAGAGACCGTCATAGGTGTAAGACACAGAGCGACCGAGGCCAGTCGGCGCCTTTTCGTTTATCGAGGTTATATTACCTACAGTGTCATAACCGTATGAGAGATCCTGGAGCAGGTTATACGTTGTGGTTGTTGCAGTTATCGGCACCTGTATCATCGTTGTTGATGCAGTAGTTGTTGCAGTCGCGGTCACGTACGTTACGTCGAGATATGGGTCAGACCCCGTGCCCGTGTACTCGCCCTGGCGAAAGACCACCTTAGAGCTTTTGAGCGTTGAAGTAAGGCCGGTAGGACGGACGTTCTCTGCATCGTGCCCCTCTCTAAGACACAACTTAGTCGTTGTTGTCGGCGATACCCACGTGACGCCAGTCGCGTTAAGTGGGAGCGTTGTATACGCACTTGTCGAGAAGGTAGAGATTGTTTTGTTTGCAATACCCTTTACTGGATTGGTGAGCGCCGCACAATCGTTGATATCAGCAGTCACTAATGATGCCGTACTTGCTGGCGTGCCACGATGCACGTTGATGTAATTCTTTCCATCATTGAACTGATTAGTTACAGATGTCGCGCGAATACCGAGCGTCGCCGCGGTTACCGTGGCAGTGTCAGGTATAGCAGATGTATCGAAGGCTAGGAATGAGCGATTTATTTTTCTTCCTGAGGCTGACGACTTGTTATCATCATAAACGCCCACCTCGCCAGTTGTACTCGTGTATGACGCCGCAGTACCGGTCGCATTGTCGTGCTGAACTGCCCACGTGCCATTTGTAGGGCCTGAAGTGACAAATCCGTCGCCCACAGTTGGATAATATCGTGTCGTTGTGGTCGCATAGATGTATGACGTAATATATGTTGTCGTAGATACTGTTTGATACGTCGTCGTCGACACTTCAGTAAAGAGCGGTGTCGGTACCGACGTACATGCAAAGCCGTTAGCCGTCGTTCGTTTACCTACTAATCGGTAGAGCGCGTTTGCATCATATGTGAGACAGGTTTCTGTGGTGTTGTTGAATTTCTGATAGGTTGGCTGACCGGTCGGTGCGTAATCAATGTTGCTAACGAGCGTAGTTGGACTACCGGCGCCTGACTCTTGATTTGAAACCTGCTCGACTTTTCCTGATGTGCCATAGGTATAGCGCACCACAGAATTGTCGGGGTTTGTAATCGAAACAGTGTTCCCTTGTCGGTCATAGTCATACGTAGTCGCGAATGCCTGACCTGCTATGGTTCGCGTTGATTGCTTCACTAATCCTGCTGGTGTGTAGGTCCGTGCTTCAAAGGCGCCGGTCGATGACGCGGTGCAGAGCCTGCCGATACCAAGCGTGCAGGTGTCGTAAGTTAATGTCCCTTCAACGCCTGCTGCCCCTGTATAATTCTCCGTCAGTTGTCGATTGAGCTCATCGAACGAGTAGGTGATGGTCTGACCGTTTGGTGTGGTTTTACTCGTCATATTCCCCACCCCATCGTAGCCATACGTGTAGGTGCCAAATGTTGCATCACCAGATGCATGGAGGTCTTGTGCAGTTAGTTGTCTGCCCGCCATGTCATAGGTGAATGAGCGGACATTGCCCAAAGCGTCAGTGATAGACGTGAGCTTATTGATGCCATTGTATCCGTAGAGCGTTGCGAGCGTAGTGCCGTTCAATACCTCATCGACGCGAACTAGATTTTCATACGCATCGTAGTAGTAGTTCTTGATATTGTTCAGCGGGTCAGTCACGGTCTTAGTCCAGTTTTGGTAGACCGTATTAGTAGTGCCGAGAATATTCGAGAGTGATACGACTCGCGAAAAGATGTCATGCGTAAAGTTGGTCAGCAGTGCTGACGATGTTGTCGGGGGCGTTGCAACCACCTGAGTGGTTATGTACGGCAGTGATTTAGCTGAGATTCTGTTTAATGCATTGTAGATGGTGTCTGCAGTGACCCAGGTGTTATTCTCTCCCTCTACCTTTTCCTGAATAACTCGACCCAGTCCGTCATAGAACACATATGCATCAGCGCTGTTGCTCCCGTCCAAATAGCGCGTCGTTTTAACTGAAACAGAGAGTGGTGAGTCGTTATAGGTGTATCCGACCTTCAGTACTTGTGCCCCCGCAGTAACTGGATCAGGAGACAGCTCGGTGAGCGTTCGACCAAAGCCGTCGTAGGTAAACGAGCTGGTCTGGCCATTTGCGTCAGTGATCGTGAGTGGACGGCCTGACTTGTACGCATAGGTATAGTTGGTCGGCTGACTCTTCGCATTGGTGATGGTAGCGGGATACAGATTGAATGCGTCATAGCTATAATTTGTCGCATTTCCATTTGCATCTTTGGTTTGAGATGGTAAACCAAAGGCATTGTATGTCGCAGACGTATTAATGAACGATGACGCGGTCGTTCGAGTTTCAGTCTTAGTCTCATTACCCTGACTCACCGCGCCAAGAGCTAACAAATCATAGTAGTGACGCGTTTCAGCAACCTGAGCGCCGCTATTGTCAGTAGTTGATTCTGTCGACACCTTTCCGCGCACACCCACACCTGAGCCAGTTGCGTATGAGTAGGTTGTTGTTCGCGTGTCACCACTCACATCGGTATACGAACCGCTATAGTCACCTGTCACTCTTCCTCGATTAGTTACCGAAAGTAGATTTCCTGTCGTGCTGTTATATGCATACTCGACCGCACTATCGTCATGGATAGCGAGTGACGAACCATATACTAACTGCATATCACTCGCCTTGGGCACGAATGTTTGACCGTTACCCAGGCTCACCGTATTCCATGCAGAGACGCCTACGTACTTCAACCCCTGTCCTGTCTTTAGAATTTCAATACGATAGGGTTTGTACATCTTTTCCTGCACGTCATTGATGTCGCCAATGGTCGTTGAATCAAAGAGCTCACTCGGGTTATTAAGGTTTGAACCATTACCTTGGTGGTAGTACGTTGAGCGAAACTCAGTTGCAGTGTAGTTAAACGCTGTGTCGTACTGGCTCACCACAGAGAATCCAGCAAACTTTCTATCGAAGGGTGCAATGCGGTATATTCCATTACTAAACGAAAAGCTCTGAATATATGGCACCGACGTAGAGAGCGGACTGTAGGTTAAAGACTTAACTACTCTCAGAACTGTGTTCGCAACATTCACCCCGCGGTACGCTGGCGACACCATGCCACCCGTGGCGAGCGTGACGTTATATAGCTCATCCTCTGGACCGTTTCCATCCGACACCCGCTTACCATTACCGCCAAAGTTCATCGGCGAGTTAACGATAAGGTCAGGCACACCGTCATTATTTTCGTTATAAAATCTGTATCCTAAATCTCTGCCCTGCGCATCTACAATATCCTGCGCCCAGAAATCAAATCGCTTCCACTCGCGCCCGTTACCGGTATTGATGTACATATTATGCCCAGCAGATGGTGATGACTGCACAAAGTCTTGTAGCCCGTCACCATTGATATCGATAACTCGCGTTCCGACATCGAAGCCCGTGGCACTTATGGTCGATGGTGGTGGATTAGGATCGGTGTTGTAGATAATATAATTTCCACCCCAGTTAGTGCCGGCTGCTTTGTTGATGTACACCTCGGTGTTCTGTCCGTCCTTGTGTGATATAACATCGTCGAGTCCGTCTCCGTTTACATCCATGATGCGGGCCCCTGTGTCGCCACCCGAGATATCGACAAAGAACATGAGACCGATAATCTGGACAGGGCTGCTCCAGCCAGAGCCACCATTGTTCAAATAGAGATATGTAGTATTTCCTTCGCGCGCACTAATATAGTCGATGTACCCGTCACCGTTAAAGTCACCAAAGCGGACGCCGAGGTCATTTCCATCTGCATCGACAAGCTGCGGCACATTAGCAATCGTCGTTGAGGCGAAGAATCCGACCGCACCCGCATTACTGAACAAAGAAACGGTCGCGGGTGTCGGCTGTTTACCCTTAACAATGTCTGTATAGTTATCTCCATTCACATCGACCATCGCGATGCCGAGGTCATTCTTGTTCGCGTCCACAAATGCAGGGAACGAGTTAAACTGCATCTGATTAAAATCTGGTGCCGCATATCGA
>JBDKFU010000077.1:0-3235 GCA_039798565.1 Candidatus Parcubacteria bacterium | reverse complement strand
ATATAGAACCAGCGCGCCAAAAATGATACCGCCATTGTAAAAAAGTGGCGCGAGCGCAAACAAAACAAATCGCCGCTCGAACTGGACGACACTCGCGACAACAGATGAGACACCCAGCAGTATCGGCTGCAACAGCATAATGCGTGAGAGTGTACTCGTCGACTCCAAAAGAGGGACGCTAAATCCAGGGAGAAGAAACGCGACGAGGCTCGGCATGAAAAAATATAAAATAATGGAGACAGGAATAGCCAAAATGCCGAAAAAGAAGAGAACAGAACTTAAGTATCGTCCCTGCCCGACACGATCAAGCCTTGATAAGAGTGGTACCAGCGCCGCTGACGAGACGGTGACCGTGATGACTGCAAACATAAGGTCGGGGACCTTAAATGCTGCAAAATATGAGTCCAAAATAGCACTCGCACCAAACGCATGCGCAAACGTCCTATCGCGGAGAAGTGCAAGTATTTGTGACAACAGCGCAAACGAGGCGACGACATATGCCGCTTCGTGTACACCGCGTATTCGCGCATCTAACAATTGCCACAATCGCTTAACCATGAGCTACAGATCTGCGAACGGATCGCCTCCAGCGCGAAGCGTCGATAAGACACGGTCAATGTCGGGACTCGAAGGATCTAGTTCTTTTACGCGAGTGAGCTCACGCAGTGCACCGTCGACATCCCCCTGCAAGAACAGAACACGCGCAAGATAAAAATGGGCGTTTGCATACTCATCTGAAAGTGCAATCGCCCGCTCAAAGTCAGCCTTCGAGCCTGTACGGTCGCCAGACTCAAACTTAAGCACACCAATCTGGAATCGGAGCAGCGGATTAGACGATTCAAGCTGACCAGCGCTTTCTGCGCGCTCTATCGCTGCCTGTATCTGACCACCTGCAATATCTAATTCTGCGAGCAACAAAAGCGCATCAACGTAATCGGGTTTCAGCCGTAACGCATCTTCAGCAAATGTACGTGCTTCGGTGAGCGTATTATTTGCTTTTGCAAGACGTGCACGCTCAAGTACGAGAGCCGGTGTTAGTGGGTTCAGTACGCGAGCACGATCATACGCTGCCACTGCAAACCCGTGTGCACCTTCAATACCGAGGGGCACAACAGACTGATACACCGCCATGAGCAGAGACCAGTTTCTATAATCATTTGGACTGTATTCTGCCGCACGTTGCGCAAAAGCCACCGCAGAACCAAGGGCGTCCTTAAATCGTGTTTGTGATTCTTCACTCTCACCTGTCTCGGTTGCCACGACACTCTGCAAACGTGTCAGTGCGATACGAGTTAACAAGCGGTTAGTTTCATCAGTACTAAAAATGCTGTCTGCGGTTCGCGCGCGCATCTCGCCCGTCGGCATGTCCCCCGCCGCCATTGCAATCTCTGCACTTCGACTAAAATAGCTACTCATAACCGCAGTGCCGACAAAATAGAGCGTCGCACACGACGCTATAAGGAGTACGGCGAGCAGTGTATAGAGGATGAACCCAACATTCGTCGATGATTGCTCTGCTGCCTCTTCGGTGGTACCCGCCGCAGCAAAGCCAAGAAAGGCAAATCCAATCAACAGAACTGCCGAGGACGGGACGTAGATGAGTGCAAACAAAAGCACGTAGAGTCCAGCAATCAAAGAGCCGAGGACGACAAAACGGTCAGCGCCACGAAGTGTCCTAAAGAACAGCCGACTCGCCGCTAGCCACAACACGCCAAGTAAAAAGATCACCCAGGCGAGTATACCGGGTATGCCCGTGGTCACGAATGCAGTAGGAATGGTCGCGACGCCCGTTCTAAACTCTGCATTCCAAAAGATAGTGGCATTCAAATCGGCGGGACGGTACGCATCCCACAAAAGTTCGAAGGTGTTTGGCCCCGTACCTAATGGCAGCGTGCTCACCTCTCGACCTATAGACATCATTGAAGCCCACGACGGACGTGCTTCAAATGTTGAAAACTGCATCGTGTTGAGCTCAAACGAAGAAATATTTCTTGTAAAAATATACCCGAGCACCATAACAACGACTACTGCAATAGAGAACCATGACACCTGTCGCATAGTCAGTAGCTGGTAGAGCGCCAGCGCAAGTGCACACACGCCCACCACTATATAGACAGGCACAAAGTTAACTAACAAAACAAGCAGTAATGAAACAGCGAGAAATGCGACCACGACTGGGCGGATCGCACGAGAAAGCGGTAATAGATCAAGCGCTAAGAGCGATAGAAGTGAGCCGAGACCGAACAAAATACCAACGTCGTTCCACTTCCCTGCTGGAGACTCGGCGAGTGAGGTAAAGACACCAAGCGTCAACACATCAGCACCAAACACAAGACGTACAAAATGAAACAGCGCGAGCAACAAAAGTCCAATCATGAAAACGACAAACGAAGAAAAAATATCGTCGCGCGTCACACGATACACACTGGGCAAAATAAACGCCGCCGCAAGCATGAGCGCAATGAGAACGGTGTCACCCATGAGTCCGTCACCAAGCACCGTGATTGCAAACGGTACTGCAGAAAAGAACGCTGACACCGCATATGCAAGCGGTATCAACAAAACCGTAAGCGTCAAAAAGGTCGGGCGGCTCATGGTGCCACTCAATAGTGCCGCTACAAGTGCAAGCACACACGAGACACCAATAATAGTTGCTTCAATAGCGATGGCGCTTGTGGGGTACGCGAGGGCCATTACAGGGAGCACCAATATCGGCGAAAGCGCTACTCCAAATAGGAACAATCTCTTCCCGACATTAAAAATCAGGTCATGCATATTTAGAGTATACACGAAAGAAAAACTCCACCATTTCTGGTAGAGTTTTTCACATGTGCGGCGCCGATAAGCCGAGTTCTGTCCTCATCTTTTTCAAGATGGGCGATGCCATGTATCTGGGCTCACCATTACTGATGAGCTCGAGCGGCACTTCATGTATCGATTAAAAACCGATACAGACACGGCCTTGCACGCAGGTAAGGATTTTGCCGTTTCACCTCCACTAAAGGAGCTCGTCTCTGTTCTCACCTCTCATCCCCACATGGAGATGTGTGGGCGTTACCCACTACCGTTCTGCTTCAGAACGGCGAGCTCTGCTCACCATTCCAAAACGCGGGCTCGGACTTTCCTCTACCCCCTTTCGGAGACAGCGGCATCGTGGCGCCTCATGTATTATACCACCTGCAATGATAGATGTCGAACCACTCAAGTAGACCCGGGCCCTGGTGGCAGAGGCACA
>JBDKFU010000076.1:0-4412 GCA_039798565.1 Candidatus Parcubacteria bacterium | reverse complement strand
AACGGGAGCGACGCCCGCACCACACCGTCCGCAGACGGGAGTGGTGCGGAGAATGCGGCGCTCGTAGGAATCTAGGCGCGAGTAGCCCTAGCGGAAATGCCCGAAGGCGGATGCCTGAGGGTGGTGTTCCTTGTCCACTGTCTCGAGGTACCACAGAACGTTCAACGGCTCACATGGGTTGGATTGAGCCGTTTGGATGTTAACCCTCGCCTCTGCCCCTTTCATTTTTTGAATCCCCCCCGCGAAAAAAGAAAGCATGGAGGCAGGGCGAGGGCGCCCGCACGCGTCTCGCGGCGGGCGCAGGCGCCGAGTCCGCGAGGCGCAATGGTATTGCTAGCAATTCGCTTTAAAATAGGTTCGAGCTAAGATGTAGAGACGCACAAAACTACACATGCTACAATCTTTTCATGGCGACGAGTCAGTTTGAAAATGATGCGATTTTCTGGGTCGAAGTCGAGCGTATTCGACCTAACCCGTTTCAGCCGCGCACCGAGTTTGACGAAGACGCACTCAAAGCGCTTTCTGAATCTATTCGTCAATACGGTGTATTGCAGCCACTGACCGTGACCCGAGTTGAGGAGTCACGCGACGACGGGGGGCTCACCAGCTTTTATGAACTTATCGCGGGTGAGCGGCGCCTGCGTGCAAGTAAGATGGCGGGCCTGTCCCGTGTACCCGTTACCATCCGTTCAGGCGAAGAGCAATCGCGTGTAAAACTAGAACTCGCCATCATCGAAAACGTACAGCGTGAAGATCTTAACGCTATCGATCGTGCTCGTGCATTCGACCGTCTACAAAAAGAATTTAAGCTAACGAATACTGAGATTGCAAAAAAAGTGGGGAAGAGTCGTGAGTACGTATCGAACTCACTTCGCCTCCTTATGCTCCCAACAAAGATTCAGCAGGGTGTGATGGGCGGGGCGATTACTGAGGGGCATGCGCGTGCGCTCTTGATGCTCATTGATCGGCCTGAAGAGCAGGAGGCACTGTTTCGTGATATTCAGATACGAAAGCTGTCAGTACGAGAGGTAGAAAAACTAACTCGTGAAATTGCTGTTGAAAAAGCCAGAAAGCGCGACATTAGTCCAGAGCTCGAGCAGATGGAATTACAGTTTGCCGAGTCTTTAGGCACTAAGGTCGAGATTCGTCCACAAGAGGAAGGGGGTAAACTTATCATTAGTTACTTTTCAGCAGAAGATCTCGCCGCGCTTCTACAGTCAATGAATCGTGAAGATGGGGCGCCTGCTCGTCCGCGCACACAAGCAGAAGAAAATCTCCGCGAGTCAGTCGCAGAAGAGCTGGGGCTGGTTGACGACGTCCCTAAAAGAGATAGAACAGATGAGTCGTTCTCAGTAGAAAATTTCTCTATTTAGGAGTCGAGCGAGTTTTTTTAAGTAGCGCGGTGCGAATATGCTTTTTTGCGCCCGCCGTCTTTGCAAACTCGAGCCACTTTTTGTTTGGTGTCCCGGCTTTTTTGGTGATGATTTCTACCTTGTCTCCATTGTGGAGGGGGGATTCGATGGAAATCATTTTGCCGTTCACTTTTGCGCCAACCATGGCGTCGCCGATGTCCGAGTGGATTGAATACGCAAAGTCGACGGGGGTGGCGCCGACAGGGAGGTCTATGACGTCGCCCTTTGGCGTGAAGGCGAACATGCGTTCAGCAAAAAAGTCTTGTTTTAAAGCTTCATCGAGTGATTTTGAAGGATTGTCTCCGACTGCCTTTGCAAGGTCGGTAAGCCACTGTGGAATCTGCGCACCTGCCTGCACGGGTGTGACCACCCCCGTTTCAACTTTTTTTGTGCGCATGAGCCGCGGAATGAGCCACTGCATATACGTCATCTTTTTTGAAGCACTTTCGCCGGTTTTATATCCAAAGTGCGATACGATACCAAACTGACTCTCTGCATGCATCTCTTCAGTACGAATTTGAATCTCCACGGCGAGTCCGCGGCCAGTCATGATAACGGTATGCAGTGAGCGGTAACCGTTTGGTTTTGGCGTCGCAATGTAGTCCCTAATACGGCCAGGCACTGCGGTGTGGTGCGCATGTATGATGCCAAGTGCTTTGTAGCAGTCCTCAACCGTGGGTACAATAATACGGATAGCAAAGAGGTCATACACTTTATCAATGTGCCCATCCTTATTCTCTAGCTTGAGTGCAAAGCTGCGGACACCCTTGATGCGCGTCTCAGATTTAAAGTTTCGTATGCCACCCTCAGCGAGATCACGCTTTACGTCCTTGAGAATTTCAATCAGTGTTTTTTCTTGCTCAGCACGTTTTTCTTTAAGCATACTCAGCGTCTCCATATACTTCTCTGGTTCAAGGACTTTAAACGCGAGATCTTCAAGTCGTTTACGGATGGCTCCCATGCCGAGGCGTCCCGCGATGGGGACGTAGACCTCCATGGTTTCTTTGGCGATGCGCATCTGCTTTTCTGGCGCGACAAATTCAATCGTCTCCATGTTGTGGAGTCGGTCAGCGAGTTTAATCACGATCACGCGAATGTCAGACGCCGTCGCTACCAAGAGTCGTCGTAAGCTTTCAATATTTCTATCGAGCCCACGATACTTAATATTAGAAAGTTTCGTGACGGACTCGACCAAGAATTTTACGGTCGCACCAAAATTCTTCTCAATGTCTTCGAATGTCAGGGTTGTGTCCTCTACGGTGTCATGGAGTATACCGGCGACAATAGTCTCGCGGTCCATGCCGAGACCAGCGAGGCGCAGTGCTATGGCGTGGGGGTGGGTGATGTATGGCTCGCCACTCTTCCGTTTCTCCTCGCCGTGCGCCTCTCGGGCGACGTCATAGGCCTTTTGAATCATCATCCGATCCTCAGGGGTCGCTGACTGCATCGCTGCAATGATGTCGTCTGCAGGATGGGGCATAGTCTTAGAGTAGCCCTCACTACACACTATTGCAAGGACGGTATCGTTATTGTAGAGTTTTCATACTATGATTGAGAGCCCTTTGCTTACTCCCCAGGCTGCGGCTGCTGTCACCAGTGCTGCTGGTTTGAGTCTGCGTGGGCCAATTGTCCCGCGTAAGCACGCCGAACTCCCTAAATATGTGAGGGCTATGATACGTCGCGGTGCTGATCAGCATATAAATTTTGTGAGAGTGATTGCAAGGAATGAATCAGTAAAGAGTGGTGTCTATGTGCCACAGCCACACATACCAGAAGGGACAGTCGGCGAAGGAATTTTGTTTGATAGGCAAGATCAAAAGAAGGGTAGATTGTGGGTGACGCGCGTGGGCACCCGTGCGATACTTGATGGCAAAGAACGTTTGTATGTGGACGAAGTTGTGTTTGTTGATCTCGACCAAGCCCGCAACTAGCTTGCTTTGAGAAGGGCTATGGCCTCTGCGACTGAGAGGGTAGCCGACTGAGCTTCGGGCACCATCACGCGGCGAAAGCCTTTTTTCAAAAAGAATCCAGATTTTGACTTAAAGAGGATTATTTTTTTCTTGGTACGCGGGTGTTCGCCGACTTCGCGGACCGGCATGGGGGCCCCCGGGCGGAGCTTTTTTGGCTCTTTCAAGATGTCGAGAGCGCGTGCGTGGCTGATGTCGTATGGATCGTCAGGCATCTTTAGCGAACGAAAGTCGCCATTGTGGACGATGTAGGGTCCAAACTTTCCAGTGTTCGCCGTTATGGGCATATTTGTTTCTGGGTGATCGCCGAGGATGCGGGGGAGTGACAAGAGTTTAACCGCTTGGTCGAGCGTAATCTCTTCAGGTTTCATCGTGGCGGGGATAGATGAGCGACGCGCCGTTGGCTTTTTTGGCTTCTTGGCTTTAGTAAGCACGGCCTCGTCTGGCATTTCAACATACGGGCCAAACCGGCCATCCTTAATATAGATTGGGCGATTTGTGTCCGGATGGAGTCCAATAGGCTCGCCTGCTTTCATCTCGTCGCCATTTTCTTTTCGCGCACCCTTACAGTCGGGGAAGCGAGAGCAGCTCATAAAGACACCATTTCTCGAAAGCTTCATCACCATAGATGCATTGCAGATTGGACAGAGGAATTTTTTATCAACCTCACCAAGTGTCGTGAGTTTATCGACATTCTCTTTACTCTGCACATCCTTCAGAAAGGGCGTATAAAAATCTTTTAATGTCTCGCCATACTCGCGTTCCCCCTCGGCGATTTGGTCGAGCTCGTTCTCCATCTCGGCTGTAAACGAATCGCTAATATATTTTTCAAAATGCTTTTCAAGGAAGGTCGACACCACCTCACCAACTGCAGTGGGGCGCAGTGCACGACCTTCTTTGGTCACATACTCACGGTCTACAATGGTCTTAATAATAGATGCGTAGGTTGATGGGCGACCGATGCCGCGTTTCTCGAGTTCTTTAACGAGTCCTGCCTCGGTGTAACGTGCAGGAGGCTGAGTAAACTTTTCTT
>JBDKFU010000075.1:0-9229 GCA_039798565.1 Candidatus Parcubacteria bacterium | reverse complement strand
ACCATCGATCTTCTGTCCTCGGGTGACATCGTCACGCTCGACGCCGCCCTCGACCGCTCTTTCTTTGGCGGCCGCCCCTCCTTGCGCCTCCGCATAGAAAACCTGACAATATAAGCATGGAGGAAAAAGAAATTCTCTCTGTAATTGAATCTGATCCGTGGATGATGAGTGTTTTACGCGCAGCCGCCACGCTCAATCTTCCAGATTGGATGATTGGTGCGGGGTTTGTGAGAAGTAAAATTTGGGACACGCTGAGCGGAACAAAACATGAACACAGTGCAGACATTGACCTGATCTATTTTGACCCCAACGACATCAATCCTGAAAAGGAGAAAGAGTATGCGAGCCAATTACAAAAACTCGTTGCGGTTGAGTGGGAGGTAGTTAATGAGGCGCGAGCGCACGTATTCAATGGGCTCGATCCGTTTACTTCGTCGGAGGATGCAATGGCGCATTGGACTGAAACCGCCACTGCTGTTGCGGTGACACTGAGGGGTGGAGATCTGAAGCTCATTGCACCATACGGCATCAGTGATTTGGTGGGGATGATTGTTCGTCCATGCCCAAAGTTTCCAAGGGGTGAAGTACTTATGCGAGAGCGCATCGCAGCAAAAAAATGGCTTGAGAAATGGCCGCAATTGAAGGTTATTACTGACGTTTAGATCCTGTTACAATTCTTGCATGTCGGCACACTTTCCTTACGTTGGCACGGCGTATCTGGTACTTATTCGAGACGACAAGATACTGATGTTACGGCGAGCGAATACAGGTTTTCAAGATGGTAATTATGGTTTGCCCGCAGGGCATATGGATGGTAACGAGACCGCACGCGAAGCCTGTGTGCGTGAAATGAAAGAAGAGATAGGCATCGACTTACTACCCGACAATCTATCGCTCGTGCACGTCTCACATCGCAAGGGGTCACAAGATGAGCGGTTTGATTTTTTCTGGGCGGCATCTGATTATGCGGGCGAGATACGCAATATGGAGCCAGAGAAATGCGATGACCTAAGTTGGCACCCGCTTGGTGCGCTGCCCGAAAATACGATTGAGTACATTCGTCAGGCCATCACGAACATTCAAAACAAAGTTTTGTATTCAGAATACGGATGGAAAAGATGAAAACATTTTTTATTGTGCCGGGATTTAAGATGGGACCAAAGAGTAAGCAGTTTACGTGGCTCGCCAAGTTTTTGCGTAGTAAAGGTTTCAGGGCGGTCATTGCACCTATCACGTGGACGCGACGAACGAATGCACAGTGTGCAGAGGAGTTTGTTTCTATTTTCAATAAGGAGAAAACTGCAACGAATTATGTGCTCGGATTTTCATACGGCGCAGTTATCGCACTTATGACCGCAAATACCCTTAAACCTAAAAAGATATTCCTCTGCTCACTTTCACCAGATTTTAAAGAAGATATGTCAGCAATGAAAACGTGGATACGAAAGTACATCGGTGTTCAAAGACTTAGAGATTCAAAAACGAGAAGTGGCCGAGATGTCGCCAAAGCTCTTACTGTCTCTTCAGTTATTTTCTATGGAACTGCAGAAGGAAAGAAGTATCCTCAACTGGCGGTTCGTGCGCAAGAGACCGCACAACTAGCTAAACGCTCTAAGTTAGTTGCTGTGCCAGACGCTCCACACCAAATCGACCATCATGCCTATCAAGATGCAATACGGACAGAGATAGAGGCTTTATAATTAAGGGGGCAATATGACAAAACAATTCAAAATAGCTGTGCATGTGCCGGTGGGGAGTGGGGACAAGGTGCGAGAGGCGATAGGAAGAGCAGGTGGTGGAAAGATAGGAAACTATTCGTTCTGCAGCTTTACTGTTCGTGGTACGGGTCGGTTTAGGCCGGAGGACGGGGCGAACCCACATATTGGCTCGGTAGGAAAGTTGGAGGAGGTAGAGGAGGAGAGTATTGAGGTTGTGGTTGGTGTGGACGTATTTAAAGATGTTATTGCCGCAATACGATCAGTGCATCCGTACGATGAGCCTGCCATTGAGGTCTATCAGCTAGCAGATATCACGGGTTGCTAGTGTGCTCGGCTTTAGCACGGTCTTTGGCTACAAGAGCGACGATTTGTTTTCGAGCTTCCTGTGCGCCAACCTCGAGCGATGTTTTTCTGAATAATTTTTGATACTCTTTAGGAATTTCTGCCCGGAGCTTTTCTTTGCGTGCCTTTGTACCAGCAATGCGAGCTTCTAGCGAGCGCTTCTTGAGTGCGGGGTCCTGGTTGAGTTTTTTTGCCAGATTAAGTCCTCGCCGCTGCGCCTCCACACCAGTTCTTTGGTCCTGTCTTGTAAGGGGTGTGGACGGGTCTATATAGGGTAAGCCAAGCAGGTTTCTCATCCATGTGCGTGCCTCCAGTGCGTCCTCCATTGAGTACGGTGCCCCAGGTTTGAATTTTCTTTTTGTTACCCGCTCGTTCATATAGAATATATATCACAGAGGGGTATACTGTAGGCATGAAGCTAGCTCACTTGGCACTAGTCGCTCTGATTGCGGTTGGTGCAGTTTTCTTGTTACCTCACGACGCGCAGGCGTTTCTTCAGCAGTGGAATTATTCTACGCTAGCCCCTGCTGGCTTTTGGTCGGGGATATGGCACGGGCTTTTGGCGCCGTGGTCCTTAATCGCGCGGTGGTTTATTGATGGGGTCGAGATGTACGCGCTCTACAACACTGGCTGGTTTTATGATTTTGGATTTCTCATCGGTGTCGGTGGTTCATTCCCCGTTGGTTGGATAGCGGCGATTATCTCAGTACTTCTGCACGTGTTTGCATGAAAATATTTGTTGCACATTCGAGCAACTTTGATTTTAATAAGAAGTTGTATGAGCCCCTGCGCGCGTCTGCGTTGAATACTGCGCACACATTTATTTTTCCACATTCTCAGGGTGATGAATATGTGACGCGAGAAGTTATTAAAAGCTGCGACGCACTTATCGCTGAGGTGTCTCTGCCGTCGACGGGGATGGGTATCGAGCTTGGCTGGGCGGACGCGTTCAAAGTGCCCATTCTCTGTATCCACGAGAGTGGTGCAAAGTTCTCTAGCTCCGTTCTCCATGTGGCGAAAGAGGTTATTGCATACGATGGGTCACACGATATGGTGCGGAAAATCCAACAACACATTACGGGGCTCATAGGGTAGAATAGGGGTATGAAATATCTAACCTATATCGTTGTGGCGATTGTCGTTCTCGTCGCTGCTTTTTACGCCTTTAACAGCTATATTTATAACGAGAAGCAGGGTGACGGGCTTTTCACTGATTATCGAAGTGGCGTGTATCAGATTGGTGGCGAGACTGTCACACTTGGTGTCGGCGGTGCGACCTATTTTGGAAACGAGATAATGGGCGACATAGATGGCGATGGTAACGAGGATGTCGCTTTTTTAATAACGCATGACGGTGGTGGAAGTGGCACGTTCTACTACCTTGTCGGCGCTATAAACAAGGGTGCAGGGTATCTTGGTACACAGGCTATGTTGATTGGTGATCGTATCGCGCCTCAGTCAACCGAGTTTGAAAAACTGCCCGCGCCATACGGTGCTCGCGTGATTGTGAACTATGCAGACCGACTCCCGACTGATCCTATGACTGCAGAGCCATCGGTAGGTAAGTCGATATATGCAAAGTACGACCCAGCGACAAATGCCTTTGGCGAGGTGGTGCAAGACTTTGAAGGCGAGTCGCGATAATCTCGAATGAAGCTCCTCCTTACATCAGCGGGGATTCGCAATAAGTCGTTAGCAGATTCTCTACAAGCGCTTGCTGGCAAGGTTCCTGCTGAACTGAAGGTGGGGTTCATACAAACCGCAGCTAATATCGAGCCGGGTAATAAAGATTGGTTTTTAACCCAGCTCGAGCGTCTGCACTCTTATGGGTACCAGTGGATAGATATCATCGACATCGCAGATGCAGGAGTTGATTGGCGACAAAGGGTGGCGGTGGTTGATGTTCTGGTGGTGTCAGGCGGTAATACATTCTATCTTCTCGACCAAATGCGAAAGTCTGGTTTTGACCAGTGGCTCAAGGAGAATATAGATTCAAAGGTATACGTTGGTATAAGTGCCGGCAGTATTGTGATGACTCCGAGTATTGCAATTGCAGGTATCGACAACGGCGATATAAATTATTCTGCTGTCACTGACTTAACTGGCTTGGCGTTTGTTCCTTTTGAGGTGTCCCCGCACACTCCAGAGTCTGTAAGCCATGAGGGCAATAAAAAGTATAAGCAGGGGATACAAAACGAGCTGTATGCATTAGATGACTCGTCTGCCATTCAAGTTGTTGGTGGTGATGTAAAAGTAATTTCAGAAGGTGTGTGGGTTAAATATTAGTATGAAAACGAGTCGCGCTAGGCGACGGTCTCGTACTGCCCCTCATACCAGTCGGGGCGAGTGATAGTGATGTACTCGAGTCCATCAGTCTCAATGTGGTGCGCCACGTTTTGTTCCATGACTACCACATCATGAGGACCAACTTCGTGTGACTCGGTAGTAGTTTTAAATGTTGCTACGCCACTGATGACGAAATAAATTTCATGGCACTCGTGATTTAGGTATTTGCCCGTGGCGGGGCCGCGGGTCTTCAGATTCTGGTATGAGATTCCAATGTCTTTAGAAATTGGATAGTCCCAAATGGTGCCCTCTACGGTCTCAATCTTTGACGTATCAGAGAATTTGATTAACATGAGGTCAGTATACAATGTGCATATGTTAAATTGTGGGACAGGTAAACAATGAAGGCGCACAAAGCAGGCAATGCGAAAAAGTTTGAGGATATACCCAACGTGGGCCCGCGCGTAGCGCGGGATTTTAGGACGCTCGGGTTTACTGCGCCAAAGGATTTGAAAGGGAAGGACCCGTTTGTACTCTATAAGAAACTGTGTGCAAAGACTAAGGTCCGTCATGACCCATGCCTGTTAGACGTCTTTATGAGTGTGGCCGACTTTATGAACGGCGGCATGGCGCGGGACTGGTGGTACTACACGCCCAAACGTAAAAAGATGTACCCAAACATTTAATCATTTACACAAACAACTATGACTGACACCCAAGAAGAATTTAAATTAAGCGGTGACGATCTTCTCGCTAAAGTTAAGCAGCTTATAGCGGCCGGCAATGTGCGTAAGATTATTATTAAAAGCGACGCAGGTACTTCTCTCCTTGAAATCCCGATGAACATCGGGGTTGCAGGTGCAGCAGCACTGACCCTTTTGGCACCCGTTCTGGTTGCGGTCGGTGCGCTCGCGGCTGTCCTTACTAAATGCAGTATTGTTGTGGTCAAAAAAGTTGAGGTGGTAGAATAGAAAAGATGAACCCGTTTGCTGCAAGTCTTGATGCGAATGGCATCGTTCAGATGAAGCTCTCGGGGTCCCTAACTGAGGAGAATAAAGAAGCACTGCTCGTTGCAATTGAAGAGACAAAAAAGTTAGTTAGGGATACGGCTGCCGCACAGCAACACAAGGTGCGCGTTCTTTTCGACCTTACGGACTTTACGGGGACTTATAACGTGGGTGCCATGATGGCTATGAAAGAAATGGCAGACGCTAACCGTCCACACACGCTTAAGACGGCTATTTTTGGTGGTTCGAGCATGGCGTAGGTTGCTGCAGAGCTCACCGTTGAGCTCATCAACGACCCGACCATTAAGATGTTTGCTACGCGAGAGGAGGCTGAGGGGTGGCTTAAACTCTAGAATAGTGGCCATGATACACTAGTGGTCTATGACCACATTTTCAATTAAAGAGGCATTTACGTTTGGCTGGACCACCTTTAAAAAGAATCCTTGGTTTTTTGCGGGCGCGACATTCGCGCTCATGATTGCGTCTATGGTTATTAATGGGCTCACGGGTGGACGGTACGGCGTTGAGGGTATTGTGGGCTCGCTCATTAGTCTCGCGTTTGGCGTTTTGGTCTCTATCGCATACTCGCGACTTGCACTTATCTCCTACACCGACCCGATGAAGCCAAAGTGGCAGGATTTGTGGGCACCAGAGCATATATTACACATGCTCGGCACCACTCTTTTACAAGGAATTATCATTGGTGTTGGTTTTGTTCTATTGATTATTCCAGGCATTATCGCAGCGCTTCTCTTGTCATTCGTTCAGCTTTTGGTTGTCGATAAATCAATGAATCCAATCGAAGCGATTAAAAAGAGCTATGCGCTCGCTAAGGGGCACATGCTCCAGCTCTTCCTTTTTGGTTTGTGCGCGATACTGTTGAACGCTGTTGGTCTCATCGCGCTCGTTATCGGTCTCGTCGTCACCATACCAGTTACACTTCTTTCGTTCGTCTACGTCTATCACAAGGTCAGCTCGCTCGAGGGTGCTGAACTTGGTGCACCTGTCGGCTAATGTCTGTCACGATTTTTACTGATGGTGGTGCGCGGGGTAACCCTGGGCCGGCCGGCGCTGGCGCGGTAGTGTATCAGGGTAAAAAGCTCATCGCAGAGGTGAGCGAGTATCTGGGTCACCAAACCAATAACTATGCCGAGTATCAGGCGCTTCTTTTGGCGCTTGAGGCGTGTCGATCGACCTTGGGTTCGCCCGTTAGAGAACAGGTGACGATAAAAATGGACTCAGAGCTTATCGTGAAGCAGATGAAAGGAGAGTACCGCGTCAAAGAACCGACGCTCAAACTATTGCATGCAGATGCAAAAAGTCTTATTCATGAATCATTTCCACACATAGAGTTCGTGCATGTGCGCCGCGAATTGAACAAAGAGGCAGATGCGCTTGCGAACGCGGCGATGGATAGGGGAGAGTAGTGTTATACATGGCAGTCATGATATAGTGCGCAGTCTATGGAGCGCAGGCGGCCGACAGACCGCGACCCAGACCTTGAGTTGGTGCACGAGTATCGTGTGATCACTGGTCCACAGCCCATCGCACACAACACATTTGAATTACGTGTTCAAAAGCCGGTCGGCTTTACACACCTTCCTGGACAGGCGATGAAATTTTATATTAATGGTGAGCGCTCTAAGACGCTCTCTATTGTGAGTGCGCCGCACGAACCAGAGTTAGTGTTTGCGTATCGCGGTGGTCGGCCAAATTCTGATAGGTCGTTTAAACCTATGCTGCAGGGCCTTTCTGAAGGAAGTGTCGTGCATCTACGTGACCCGAGAGGTGAGAGTGTCTATCCGACAGAGGATGGTGTGCCCGTTGTCATGCTCGCGGGTGGCATCGGTATCACGCCGTTTATTTCGATGCTTCGTCATGCGGTGCATATAGATGATCCGCGCTCGTTCCATCTCTTATACTCCAATACAAACGCAGAGGATGTCGCGTACGGGGGCGAGCTCGCATCGCTACGGCTTAAGCGATTTTTAGCAAAGCTCTTCATAACCCACGGCGACAGTGCAAATCGTTTCAACGAACAAGACATACAGCCACTGCTCGCGTTACAACCAGAACCCCTGTTCTACATAGCCGGTGGTGTGCGCTTTTTGAAAGAAACAACAGAGATGCTTGTGCGACTTGGTGTCCCAGAATCAAGAATCCGGTCGACCGAGTTTAGCGGGTATAAAGATGATGACGATCTTCGCGCGGCGTAACATAGTCCCATTCACTTCAGTCGCCGTACTCATTGGCGCGGCATTCTATTCTGTTTTTGCCCCAGCTCCACACACCCCAGAACTCGACGGTGCGATTGGAACGAAGGCGATTGTTGTTGGTGTGGTCGTGGTGGACCCGGATGTGCGAGAGAAAGTGCAGCTGCTTACGGTCAAAACTGATGTGGGGACGGTACTTGCCCGTGCAGACCGTTTTGTCGGGGTACAGTACGGTGACAAAATTCGCGTGACTGGCGTAATTGAACTGCCTGAAGCGTTTGAGACTGACACGGGCCGTACATTCAACTATCCTATGTATTTGCGTGCGCACGGCGTCACACATACGGTGAGTTTTGCAGAAGTTGATATTCTGGCACACGACGAAGGGAGTAAAGTCACTGCCAATCTTCTTGGTGTGAAGCATTGGTTTCTACGCGGCGTCGAGCGCGTGCTGCCAGAACCCGAGTCGGAGCTTCTTGCAGGACTGTTGGTAGGTGAGAAGCGCGGGCTTGGCGAGGCACTGACCGAGCTTTTTCGTCGTGCAGGCGTTATCCATATCATCGTGCTCTCGGGGTACAACGTCGCGCTCGTCATTAGTTTTATACTGCAAGGTGCATCGTTTATATTCTCGCGTCGAATCTCGCTTGTTGTTGCTGGCGTATGCGCACTCGCGTTTATGGTGATGACGGGCGCGAGTGAGACGGCAGTGCGCGCGACGCTCATGGCGCTGGTGGTGCTACTTGCAAAAGCGCTGCATCGGCCAGCGGATGGACTGCGCATTCTGCTTGTCGTTGCGGCCGGCATGGCGCTCTACAATCCGTATCTGGTGTTGTTTGACCTGTCGTACCAGCTCTCGATGCTCGCGACACTCGGTCTCATTCTTTTCTCCAGCCGCATCGAGCAGTATCTGTTGTGGCTTAAATCAAAGACGCTTATAGAAATCGTCTCTACGACACTCGCGACACAAGTTGCGGTGCTGCCACTCCTCATCTATGCGGTGGGGCAGTTATCGGTGGTGTCGCTCCTCGCCAATATTCTCATTTTGTTTGTGGTGCCGTGGGCGATGTTGTCAGGTTTTGTCGCGGGGCTTATTGGCACGCTGTCGGTTCCGCTGGCGTTTCCTTTTGCTGCTGTCGCCTACGGGTTTCTCGCGTACATTATCGAGGTGTCAGTGTACCTCGGGGCGCTCCCGTACGCCGCCTTTGTACTCTAGTGCACAACGGTTGTTGTGCGAGTACGTACGCGGGTGTATAGTTCAAAAGTTACAATAATATTTTTTAGTATGGGCAATTCAACAGAAGAGGGAGCACCAAAACTTTCAAGACGCGAGCGCGCACATCAAATCGCAGCACAGATTAGCAGAGCTGCAGAAATTAAAGAAATAGCAGAGCCGAAGCCAGTACCAAAGAAAAATATGGTCCCTGCGGTGTCACCAGCTTCTTTTGTAATGAAAAAGCCTGCGAGAACAACAGAAGAAATCCTTGCTACGCCGGCGCTCGACGAGGCACGTAGACGCTATCGCGCGAAGTTCGGTCTCCGCGGTTAATCAAAATCGAGTTCGAGCTGCTGATGCCGCTCGAGTATTGAAAAGTCGCCGCTATATGCGGCGATTAGTCGTCCGGCTGTTGAGTCTGGGTGCATCACTTGTGCATAGAGGTCGCTC
>JBDKFU010000074.1:0-10523 GCA_039798565.1 Candidatus Parcubacteria bacterium | reverse complement strand
GGTATTGACAAATATTGTCAGATATGGTATCATTTCCAATAATAACTTACTAATACCCACATTTAAAAATACGAATATATGGATGAAAATACACTAAACCGCGCCTCGCATACAGCAGAATCTGCACCAGTGCGCGTCTCTCAAAAGAAAGCAATTCCACTCAACGGGATTAAAGAAGGGATGTTTATTGCGGTTACAGAAGGGCAGGGAATGCCTGATCACAGACACGAAAAAACGGTGATGCACGAGGTGCTTCGCGTAGCGGCGTTCTACGATGACTACCAAAAAGTAAGCGGTGTGAGACTCACCGTAAAGACCGATGGTGGTAGCAAGCTCGTTGAGTTACTCGACAGCCACCAATTTCAAGGAAGATACTACAGCACTCTGGTGTGGGAGGTAACTACTGGAGCGCTAGAAGCCGATGAGGTCACCCCCAGTGATGTAGCGAACCTTAAGACGGGATCGCACGGTGACCGAGTGGTTTTAGAAACGATAAATGAAGAATCTCTCCTTGTTTCGATATCGGGGGTAGTGACAAAAGTAAAGAAGACTGAGGATAGATTTGGTAATACAGGAGTGCTTGTCACAGTACAGCCAGACGGCAAGGGTGCTAAGCCAGAAAACGTATTCATCTCCGTGCCTGCAAAGCATATCTATGGCACGCAGAAGGTGTACCGCATTCGTAGATAATACGATTGTAGTAAGATGGAGTGATGGATCCGTTTATCATCATCGGGGTTGTCATAGTTATACTTTCTATTGTTTTCCACGAGGTGGCGCACGGCTATGTGGCGAACATGCTTGGTGACCCGACCGCAAAGTATGCAGGCAGGCTGACACTGAATCCCGTCCCACACATTGACCCTATCGGCTCTGTGTTGGTGCCAGGCATACTCGCGCTCACCGGCTCGCCGTTTCTGGTGGGGTGGGCAAAGCCGGTGCCGGTGAACCCGCACAATTTAAAGTGGGGGGATTGGGGCGAGGCGCTCGTCGCGTTCGCTGGCCCCGGGACTAACATTCTTATCGCGATAGTGTTTGCCATGCTCGTGCGCTTTGGCATAGGTACTGGTGGCGGGGAGTCATTTATTTCTCTCTGCGCAATGGTGGTGATAGCAAACATCTCGCTCGCGATTTTAAATCTCATCCCCATACCACCCCTAGATGGTTCAAAGATAGTTGCCGCGTTTCTCCCGTCTACGCTCTATATGCAGTATCGCCAGCTTGAAAATCTCACCTATGCACTTGGCCCCTTCGGCCTTCTTGTTGTGCTTATTATCATATTCAATCTGCTCTCTCCATTTATCTCGTCTTTAACCGGCACCATCTTTCTTTTCTTGACTGGACTTGGGTAAAGTGTTAGGGTGTGCGGACTATGGCCGGTCCATTTGAGCGTGTTCGTCGTCGTGCAAAAATAGATTTCATTCGAACGTGTGATGAAAACGCAATGACCGACAGAAATTTTCGAGGAATGATTAGGTCGGCAAATGAGACGTGCGGGCTGACACAGAAGGAAATTGGTGCCTTAGCCGGACGATCCCAAGCAACTGTTTCTGGTTGGAGTGAAGGGGGCGCTCTCTTGAACCTGCCTAAGGAAAAATATCGGTTTGTCATGATGCGTAAGATTCGCAATAGAGTTAAAAGTACCCTTTTAAAGTAAACGGGTAATAGGGAGTCCGGAGGTAGGCCATTGCATTTTTAGCTCAGGGATAGTAGAGTAGGGGGACGCCTGTTGGGCGTTTTTCATTAGTCATGGCTACCATCAATCAACTACGCCGCAAGCCTCGAACAAAGGCAAAGCGGAAGTCAAAAACTATCGCGCTCACGCGAGGTTTCAACGTATTGAAAAACCGACCAACATTCTACCCGTCTCCATTTAAGCGCGGTGTCTGCACCAAGGTGACCACCAAGACGCCTCGTAAGCCAAACTCTGCAGTTCGAAAAATTGCCCGTGTCCGCCTTTCAAACGGCATGGAAGTGACAGCCTACATTCCTGGTGAGGGACATAACCTCCAGGAGCACTCGGTGGTCATGCTTCGCGGTGGCCGTACCAAGGACTTGTCACTCCGTTATAAGGTTGTTCGTGGACGACTCGACACCGCAGGTCTTGAGAAGCGTCGCCGTGGCCGTTCTCGATACGGTGCTAAGAAACCAGCAGCTAAATAATTTGTATGCGTCGCAAAGTTAAAAACACCAGAAAGATAGTTGCAGACTCTAAGTACAGCTCTGAGCTTGTCGCGTACTTCGTTAACGCCCTTATGTGGGACGGTAAGAAGTCTGTTGCTCGCACCATCGTCTACGGCGCGTTTGATCGTATTAAGGCTAAGGATGAGGCTCTTGACCCACTTACTGTTTTTGAAACTGCTATCACCAACGTCTCACCAAACATCGAGGTGCGTTCAAAGCGTGTCGGTGGTGCTAACTACCAGGTACCAACCGAGGTTCGCCCTGTACGACGACGACTCCTCGCGTTTAAGTGGATTATCGGCGCTGCTCGCTCGATAAAGGGTAAAGCAATGGATGAAAAGCTCGCTCTTGTTCTTATGGAAGCAGCAAAGGGTGAAGGTCCAGCTATTCGAAAGCGTGACGACGTACACCGCATGGCAGAAGCAAACCGCGCATTTGCACACCTCGCGTGGTAAGGTATTTATATGGCGCGCGACTACCCACTCGATAAGATACGAAATTTTGGAATTATTGCACACATTGACGCTGGTAAGACGACAACGTCTGAGCGCATTTTGTACTACACCGGTTCACAGCATAAAATCGGCGAGGTGCACGAGGGCGAGACGACGACTGACTGGATGGAGCAGGAGCGCGAGCGCGGTATCACTATCACCGCAGCTGCGATCACCTGTTTCTGGACCAAGACGACTGAGCTAGATAAAAAAGATACTGCTAAAAAAACTCGTTTCAATATCATCGACACCCCAGGTCACATCGACTTTACGGTGGAGGTAAAGCGCTCACTTCGCGTGTTGGACGGTGCGGTGGTTGTATTCGACGGCGTTGCAGGTGTTGAGCCGCAATCAGAGACCAACTGGCGCTATGCTGACGAAGGAAAGGTGCCACGCATCTGCCTTATCAACAAGCTCGACCGTACCGGCGCATCATTTGAGCGCTCATACGCTTCGATTCTTGATCGTCTCACCAAAAAGGCGGTGCGCATGCAGATTCCAATTGGCGAAGAGGCGGAGCACGTTGGTCAAATCGATTTGCTCACCCGCCAAGTCGTGAGTTATGACGGCGAGATGGGTCGCGATGTTTCATACTCGACCGATATTCCAGAGCATTTGAAAGCTGACGTTGAAAAGTACCGCGCAGAACTTATAGAAAAGATTGTTGAGCACGACGAGGCTCAGATGGCGGCATTTTTTGAAGGAAAGGAGCCATCGCTCGAAGAGTTAAAAAAGACACTTCGTAAAGCAGTTATTGCAAACGAGATTGTACCTGTCTACTGCGGTTCTGCATTGAAGAACAAAGGCGTTCAGCCAGTGCTTGATGCGGTTGTTGACTATCTCCCGTCGCCACTCGATATGCCGCCAGTCACGGGTATTGATCCAAAGACAGGTGAGACCATTGTACGAAAGCCGTCAGACGAAGAGCCGTTCTGCGCTCTTGCGTTCAAACTCCAGACTGACCCATTTGTCGGTGCGCTCACATTCTTCCGTGTCTATTCGGGCACGGTGGCAGCTGGTTCATACATCTACAATTCAAAAACAAAGCAGCGCGAGCGCCTTGGCCGCATCGTCCGTCTCCAGGCTGATAAGCGCGAAGAGGTGAAGGAGGTGTTTGCAGGAGAAATCGCCGCTGCGGTGGGTCTTAAAGATACGCGAACCTCAGATACGCTCTGTGACGAAGAAAAACCAATCGTGCTTGAGCAGATTAAGTTCCCTGAGCCAGTGGTGTCGATGCGCATCGAGCCAAAGACAAAGGCAGACCAGGAGAAAATGGGTCTCGCGCTCAAGAAACTTACTGACGAAGATCCAACATTCAAAGTGATATCTGACACGGAGACTGGCGAGACATTGGTCGCTGGCGTGGGCGAGCTCCAGCTTGAAATTATGGTTGACCGTATGAAGCGTGAGTTTAACGTAGACGCATCGACCGGTAAGCCACAAGTTGCATATCGCGAGACGATTCAAAAAGAAGCAGAAGCAAACTACAAACACATCAAGCAGACGGGAGGCAGGGGACAGTACGGTCACGTGGTGCTTCGCATTGGTCCGATGAAGCCGCTTGTTGAAGGCGCAAAGATTGCAAACAATGTCGACCGCGAAGACCATTTTGAGTTCATCAACAACATTAAGGGAGGCGTTATCCCGAACGAGTACATTCCAGCGGTAAAGAAGGGTATTCGCGAGGCGATGGAGCGCGGTGTTGTTGCAGGATTCCGTATGGAGGACGTGTCGGTTGATCTTATAGACGGTTCGTACCACGACGTTGACTCATCAGAAATCGCCTTCAAAATCGCCGCTATTCAGGCGTTTAAAGAAGCTGCAGAAAAAGCAAAGCCAGTTCTTCTGGAGCCAATCATGAAAGTTGAAGTCGTTATCCCAGAAAAGTTTATGGGTGACATTACGGGACACCTCACTTCCAAGCGAGGACAGATTGAAAGCATGGAGGAGCGAGGACTCGCAAAGGTGGTTAACTGTAAGGTTCCACTTTCAGAAATGTTTGGTTATGTGACTGCGCTCCGCTCTATGACTGAGGGCCGCGGCGTCTTTACGATGGAGTTCGATCACTACGAAGTTGTCCCCAGCAACGTCGCTGAAACTATTAAGGCTGCTCGCGCGTAGGTGTAGGATACTTCTATGTCTTTGGATGAAGCATATTATCCGAGCGAGCGCAGGCGCTTTGTTAAGAAGGCGGGTAACAGGACCCCAGAGCGCGCACGATGCAAAACGTGCTCAAACGCTGCAGATAAAACGATAAAAGGTATTCCATACTGCGAGGGCTGTGCCCCAGTAGAAGTTCCAGTCCTTTTTGGGCAAACAGTGCACTAATTTGTATGTTTCATAAGCGAACGTGCGAGGGAGTGGACCCAAAGTCCCGCCTCTTACGTTGTCCGTACGGTTCGGCTCTTGCTCCTGAGAAAGCGCTCCAACGCCCGCAGGTTGTCGGGCCATGCAAGGACGGATGTCTTGAAATAGCTCGAGAGCGACAGTTGCATGTACGCATGGTGAGAAAGGCAAACGAGGATGCTGATATCGGCACCGATTGGCCGCCGCTTGGCGATGAGGCGCGTCCGCTAAAAAATGGTCGTCGCATCCGAGTGCGCGCGTTAGTTTGACGAATGCCTCGTGACTGGGGTAGGGTTGCAGGATGGCATCCAAGGAAAAAGAAAAAATATACGAAGACATCTACGCCAGGATGGTAGAGCAAGGGAAGTTTAAGACTCCTGCGTCCCGCACTGACGCTGCATTTCGTATCAGCGAATTGGATGTGCGCATTCGCGATATCAGACATGAGCTCTCTTTGCCAAAGCCAGAAGGAGTTAGTGATGTATCGCACTCTGCCTGGCTTAAGCGAGCAAAGGGAGCTCGTTTTGCAATTGAAATGGAACGTAAATATTTACTGCGATTTGACCGTTTAGAGAAGGCGAAAGAGGAGTTTGGGCGAAGCCCGTTCGATATTTTTGGGTCAGTGAAAGAGTAGCTAGAGTTTGCGGTCGATGACCGGCATGTGTCCGCGGTCCGTGTGAATGGTGACCGCGATTCTCTGGATACCTGATTTTTTTGCAGCAGTGACGATCGCCGATTGGCCGGATTCAAGGTCACGTTTAAGTGATGCGGCCAGGAGATCATTTTGTGGTACATCCGGAGATGATCTATCAAGCTTAATGCGCGCATACGTCTGCATCTCAGGATTTTTTGGATCAACGTTAGGCCCCTTTACAAGAGCGCGACCACGGTCAATGCTGACACCAGGGATAGAGGTGTACCCCTTTGATTGGAGCGCGCTTGCAACCGCGGCGACGCGCGGGTCACTGCCTTTTTTGTCGATTCGTGCTTCTGCTTGAGCGACAAAGCGTTGTGCGACTTCGTTTCGCCGCTCGATGCTTTTCTGACGACCCTCACTAACGTAAGAGGCGCGTGGTGCTGGCTTTACCCGGGGTGTTTGTGTTTTGGTCAGGCCACGGGACGCATATGTTCCCGTGGGTATTTTCATCCGTATTTGAGCCGCTGCATCTGCCGGTTTTTCGATGCCGGCTCGTTCTAAGAAGCCCACGAGGCCGCCGGCACGTTTCACTGCGCCGCTTACTGCGTTTTTATTCTTGCCTACGCTTTCGCCCGCCTTAGTGTATGATCCAGTATCTTGAAGTGTTTTTACAAACACATTCAATTTTTCTGGCGTATCAAGCCATTCGGGGAGACGGCCAGCCTCACGAGAACCCAGGAGGGGGAGTCTACGCCCGTTAGTGTTCCAGGGCAAGTCTGCTGTTGACGATGTTGGTGCTGGCGAGTACACTCATTCGACAATGAGTAACGGACGCTACGAGTTTAAAAGGCAAAAAGAGGCAAACCTCACTGCCCGATTCCGTAATTTTTATGATAAAAAGTTTGCGCGGGGCGATTTTCGCGAGCCAGCTAGTGTATCTGATGGTGCTGAGCATTTTCATTTACTCCGCGCTCAAGCAAGGGAGCTACAACGAAAAATTGAAACAAGGCCGGTGACCGATTTTCCTGACAAAGAATCGTACAGTCAATGGCGGAAGCGAGCTAATGTGGCTCGAATGCATAAAATCGCAGAAGCAAAGTTTCTCGAGCGATGGTTCATCGTGCGGGGCATGGAGGGAGAGTATGGGAAGGGGGTGTTCGATATCACTGGCCCCGCGCGCAAGTAGGGGGTGATATTTGGTGGGCGCTTGACTCTATACGGGGGGTAGTATAGTATGCGAGTAACGCTACTCGCGTGTTTTTCTATCTGTGGACACCAGATAGGAAGGGGGCAAGGGTTCAGGCCTCTCCATATTCTGAACCAGTTATTTGACTTATATAATCCTAAATATTCATAACGTATGACAGACTTTGCACGAACCAAGCCTCACGTTAACGTTGGTACCATCGGTCACGTCGACCACGGAAAGACCACGTTGACTGCGGCTCTTTTGACTGTTCTCTCAAAGGCAGGGAACGGTTACACCGCTACGGTCAAGGGCGTCGATGATATCGACAAGGCACCTGAAGAAAAGGCACGTGGTATTACCATTTCGCTCTCGCACTCTGAGTACGAGACTCCTAAGCGCCACTACGCGCACATTGACGCTCCTGGTCACGCAGACTACATCAAGAACATGATCACCGGTGCAGCGCAAATGGACGGCGCAGTATTGGTCGTGGCAGACACCGACGGTGTGATGCCACAAACACGCGAGCACATTCTCCTCGCCAAGCAAGTTGGCGTTCCAAAAATCATCGTGTTCCTTAACAAAGTGGACATGGTTCCAGACAAAGACCTCATCGATCTCGTTGAGGAGGAAGTCCGTGAGCTTTTGACCAAGCAGGGCTTTGACGGCGCTGCGACTCCAGTTATTCGTGGTTCAGGCCTTAAGGCTCTTGAGAACCCAGCACTCGGTAACGAGTGGTCTGACCGAGTCATGGACCTTGCGAAGGCGCTTGACGAGTTCATCCCAGACCCTGTTCGCGATGTTTCAAAGCCATTCCTTATGCCTATCGAGGACATCTTCTCTATTGAAGGACGTGGAACCGTGGTTACGGGACGCATCGAGCGCGGCGTCGCAAAGGTGGGTGAGGAAGTCGAAATCGTCGGTATCAAAGCTACTGCAAAGACGACTATCACTGGTATTGAAATGTTCAACAAGTCACTCCAGGAAGGTATGGCTGGCGACAACGCTGGTATTCTTCTCCGCGGTACTAAGAAAGAAGACGTTACTCGTGGACAGGTTATCTGCAAGCCGGGGAGCGTTATGCCACATACTGACTTCGAGTCAGAGGTATACATTCTCTCTAAGGAAGAAGGAGGCCGTCACACGCCATTTTTCTCTGGCTACAAGCCACAGTTCTATGTTCGTACGACTGACGTAACTGGTGAGGTAACCCTCCCTGAAGGTATCGAGATGGTTATGCCAGGCGACACCATGAAGTTCAAGGTTAAGCTTGTATCACCAATTGCACTTGAAGAGCAGCAGCGCTTTGCTATCCGCGAGGGTGGTAAGACGGTTGGTGCGGGTGTTGTAACAAAGATTGTCGCGTAATTCTAACGAGTAGGACGAAGGCGAACGATTACTATGGCTGAAACGAAAACAAAATCAACGCCTCGAGTAAAGAAGGCTGATGCCGCACCCGCCAAGCTTCGCTTGCGGGTTTTGGGCTATGACCACAAGGTGCTCGATCAATCGGTAAAGCAAATTATCGATACAGCGCTTCGCTATGAAGCAACGGTGATTGGTCCGGTGCCACTGCCAACGGACTTCAAAAAGTTTACTGTGCTTCGTTCGTCGTTCATCTTCAAGAATGCACAAGAGCAGTTTGAAATGCGTACGCACAAGCGAATCATCGATATCATCAATCCATCACCAAAGGTGATTGATGCACTGACTAATCTTTCACTCCCGTCGGGTGTTTCTGTCGACGTGAAAATGATGTAATCGTATGAAAAAGTTTGTCGTCGGCGTAAAGAAGGGTATGACACAGCTGTTTGATGCTGATGGCGTCGTGCATCCAGTCACGGTGGTTTCTATACCACCGGTTACCGTGACGCAGGTTAAGTCGAAGGAGAAGGACGGCTACGTTGCAGTGCAGGTTGGTTACGGCGTTCAAAAAGACGCACGCGTTAATCAAGCGCAGAAGAAGAAAGGTTCATTCAAAGGTTTCAAAGAATTTCGTATGGATGATTCTGGTGCACATGCAGTCGGCGCCGCAGTTGGTGTTGATCAGTTTGCTGCAGGTGACCTCGTACAGGTCTCAGGACTTACTAAGGGTAAAGGATTCCAGGGCGTTGTTAAGCGACACGGTTTCCACGGTGGTCCTCGTTCGCACGGTCAAAAGCACTCAGAGCGTGAGGCAGGTTCTATCGGTGGTGGTCCAGGTCGCGCCGGAGGTCGTGTCGTTCGCGGTATGCGCATGGCAGGAAGAATGGGTGCTGACCGTGTCACGGTAAAAAACCTGAAGGTCATTCGCGTTGATAGCGACACGAATGAGCTTTTGATTGAGGGGGCTCTCCCAGGACGTGCAGGAACACTCGTAGAAATAGTCCAGAAATAATATGAAAAGTTTGAAAGCAACCATTTTTAATACAAAAGGAAAAGATGTCGGCGAGTTCAACCTTCCTGAGGCAGTGTTTGGTGTTTCAAAAAACTCAGCACTCGTGCATCAGATTGTGACGGCGATGGAGGCCAACGCTCGCACGCCGGTTGCAAACACAAAAAACCGCGCAGAAGTATCTGGTGGTGGACGCAAGCCGTGGGCACAGAAGGGTACTGGTCGTGCTCGTCACGGATCGACTCGCTCACCAATTTGGCGTCACGGCGGTGTCGCACACGGCCCCCTTAAGGCAAAGAACTACTCACAGAAAATCACTAAGTCGATGGCTGCAAAAGCGCTCGCAGTAGTACTTTCAGGAAAGCTCTCTGAGGGTCGCGTGATGCTTGTTGATTCTATGGATCTCAAAGAGCCAAAGACAAAAGACGCACGTGCACTTTTGACTGGTCTCGGTACTGCAAAGGGGTATGGCGAGGTTGCAACACGCCGCAAGCACGCTGCACTTATCGTTGTTGAGAAAAAGTCTCCAGCTATGAAGAAGAGCTTCAGCAACATGGGTAATGTTCTTGTTGAGGAGGTGCGAAACATCAATCCAGTCGAGATCCTTAAGTACCGCTACCTCGTGTTGGTTTCTCCAGACGAAGTCGTTGGTACATTAACTACTCGCGTACAAAAATAATATGGCACTCTTCGGTTCAAAAAAGAATACTCCAAAGAAAGCTGCAGCCAAAGCAAAGACCGGCGGCCTGGCAGATGTGGTTAAGTCAGTACAGGAGGGTGCAGTCCCAGAAAAAAAGAAGTCAGCACCTATTGTTGCGCTTGGCCTAAAGCAGGTTCTCGTGCGTCCACGCATCACCGAGAAGGCAGCAAACCTTACCTCGAACGATGTGTACACCTTTGATGTTGTTCCATCGGCTACTAAGGTGGATATTATGAAGGCAGTTAAGGCTTTGTATAAAGTTACACCAGTCAAAATTAACATCGTGAACGTTAAAGGAAAGCGCAAGCCACTCAAGACTCGTCGCGGTTTTGGTACACGAAATGCAAACCGTAAGGCGTACATCTTCTTGAAGAAGGGGGAGCAAATTGATTTTGCATCATAAAGTAATTAAAAACGTATGGCACTCAAAAATCTTCGTCCTCGCACTCCTGGTACACGCGGCATGTCGTACGTAAAGTACCGCGGCCAAGTAACCACCAATGTCCCACATAAGGGCCTCGTTTCTGGCGGTAAGAATCACGCTGGACGAAACGCGTTTGGTCGCTTCACGACTCGCCACCAAGGTGGCGGTAACACGC
>JBDKFU010000073.1:0-6033 GCA_039798565.1 Candidatus Parcubacteria bacterium | reverse complement strand
AACTTGATAAGACGATAGATGGCACGGTAGATGCGCTTGTTACTGTCAAAGAGGACTCCGTCCCAGTCAAAAATCATCACGTCCGCTTCTTTAAGCAGATTGACCTCTCGCTCCCGCCCTTCGTGCAGGTTAGAATGTGAATGCCCCTCAGTATGGCCCATTTTTTAATTATAGCACATTAGAACACGTTTGTCAATATCTATGCAAGGAAGGATAATAGCAGTGGTTGGTGCCCCCAGAACGGGCAAGTCGTACCTAGTCAAAAAGCTCGCTGAGCATTACAGGGGCAGTGCCTTTTATGAGGGTGAGGAGTCGGACATACCAGAGAGGATTAAAGAGGATATCGCACAAAACATTCGACCATTGGAGCGGACTCTCTGGTTTAGAAACAGGTTGGTTGATAACTATCAAAAAGCTCTCGACGTGCGGAGTGCTGGCGGTGTCGCTGTTTTGGACAGTGTATATATTGCAGTCGATTTGTACGTTAGCTTCATCACACAAGACGCGTTCGAACAACAGATACTTCGCGACCTCGCACAATCTGACATCCGCGCGTATGGCATGCCAGACAAGATTATCCATCTTACGTCGACTGAGGAGAAGATAAAGGAGTTTATTCAAAAGGGTGGCCGCACCTTTGATGCGGGTGAATCATACTTCGATGAGCATGTGCTCCCCGTAGAAAAAGCATGGCGAGAGTATTTAGAAAATCACGTCGACAAAAATCTTGTCGTCGAGATAAACCGCGCAGACCTAGATTTTGAAAAGCAAGAAGATTTTGAATCTCTGCTCTCGCAGATAGCTATTTAATCTCTTCCCAGAGATTTTTAAATAACTTGCGCATGTTGTCAGCGTTGACGGCATCATGGATTTCTACTAGGTAGTGTGGTTTTTCGCGCGTCATAATCAGTATTGAATAGTCACCGAGTATCCAGTGTGTCTCAGTAAAATCAAACCCTTTTTTCCAAAACTTAATTTGTCTGCGCGATGGTGTCGCACTCTTCATCTCGCGTTCGACCTGCTCATCGTTAGAGAGTAGTTTGAGCTCTGTTGTTTCTGGTGCCTGCTTCCAGTACCACTTTATCCACACTCCATATGGTTCAAAGCCAACGAAGTCGTGGTCTTGAAAGCCCCACCATATACCTTCATCACCAGCCTTACCTTTGAGCCACATACCCGCACGCTCGTAGAGGTATTCTTCGACTTTCTGTTCACCTTCAATAAACTTTATTCTTGGGACCGCATACTTCTTTGATTGCGGCATTTCTTGGATTGTTTTTGCGAGCTCCTCTATGGCTAGCTCTTTCTCGATAAGTGCTTGGCGCTCTTTCCTTGTTATTTTTACAAGTTCCTTGGGAGGGGTGGGGTAGTAGTAGGTGACCCCCTTTAGGCTGTCCTCTTGAATAAATCCCTTTTGAAGAAGCTCCTTTCCTATGGCATACACAGTCGTTCTGTTGATGCCTGTAATGCTGCCTAGGCGCGCAGGTGTCGCCTTACCCACCTCGAGGACTGCTCTGTACACAAGCGACTCTTTATCCGTGAGACCAAGCGATTTCAGCTCTTCTTCAAGCATACGCTAATAGTATCTTCCATACATTTGTCGTCAATACATTATCAACAGATAAATATGGCTTAAAAAAGCCAAATTAATGTAAAAAATGATAATAATTTCATATAAATATGACAATAATAATCAAAAATGTAAAGATATGAGAACCACAGGCACTTAGTCCTGGTGGCAAAAAAACAAAACTATATGAGCGAAAAACATTATGCAGAATCAAGTACTCATGAGCACGTTCATGAGTGGAGGTACATAGGGTTTGGGATTTACCGTTGCCTTTGCGGGAAACTAACAGACAAACCTAATTGATGTTTGTAAAGATAAAATCGCAAATCACCGCGTTAAGTGAGAGTCAAAGTATTTGGAGTGCTACGAAGACCTAAAAACTTTTATACCTTGGGGCGAGTTAACACACAAAAATATGGGGAAAGAACAATCAATAAACGAGAGTAAGTATTACCATCCACCCTATGTCTGTTTTTGGGTTAGGCATGGACACTACGAGTACGAATGTGCGCAAAAGTACTACTACAACAAAGACGGAAGCGTCCTGCGAATTGACCCGAACATAGAAAGGACCGGACGCTATAGGCGAGCTCCTGGCTACTAAAAAATTAAAAAAATATATGGAAGAATCACACATGTTAAGACGCACACCCACTATGTATGTCGAAACAAAGAGTTGTCCGCCACACGACTGGCTTCAAGTAAAGAGGATGTTGCCAGACTTTTCTTTCAAAGTTTTCTGGGTATGCCGCAAGTGTAAGGTATCAATTGCTCAGAAGTGAAATAGTGCTATATCTCTCCGACTGCGCGTAGGCCGCCGCCAATAATGTACGCGCCAAAACTTAGGCCCATGAACCAGAATGCCAGTTTAGACGCTGCAGCGGCGGTCATAACACCGTGGATACCGGCGTAGCCTAGGAGAAGTGGGATGTTACCGAGTATCAATCCAATAAGAACAATGCCTGCTGCAACCATAAATGGATGCGGCTTGTCATGATCAAGAAGTTGACTTAGACGTTCTCGCATATATTTGTATTAGTTATAAGTTACTGGCAGTACTCAGCAAAGATACGATGAGATACGTCATGAAGTTTTAGCGCCAGCCCAAGCAAGGTTAAAGATTGAGCGCATCATCGTGTTAAAGCCAGGGTCCTCGATAATGATGCCTGATATGTGTCCGTGCGAGAGCTCGACAATAGACACGCGGTCAGTACGATAGACGACAATCTCGCCAGAGAGAGGGAACTGCTCGGGCTCGAGATACCTCACATTGGGGCGGTACTCCTTTGGCACGTTGCTATAGAGGTCCATAACTGTTTGTGTTGGCTGCTGCCCCAGGGGGAGTATGCCGCGCGTCGTGATGCGCTGCTCCACCTTAGTAGTACGGTAGCGGGTATAAAACTTGTCGGGTAGGTAGCTGAGCACGTCGCCCGAGTTTGCAATCGCAAGCATCTCGTACGGCTTGCCCTTTTGTATATGATCCTCGTAGATAGTAAGGATGGCGTCGTGCCCTTCAAAGTACCGCATGCGGGGGCGCAGGCCCTTGGCGTCAAAGCGGGTGAGTAGCTCGGGCAGCATATGCTCTGCCTTTGCTGCCTGGTCGGCAGCAGTGTCGGCCTTGCGGCGGGTGAGGCGCACCAACTTTTGTGGGCTCTCGGCGGTGTAGTACAGCTTTTTGCCGCGCTCGACCTCGTTAACCACGCCTTGGATGGTGAGCTCGGTCAGCACCTTATATACCGTCGAGCGGTTGAGGCGCGTACGGGCGGCTATTGCCGAAGGGTACGCGCCGCCATCAGTAAGGAGCATTGCGTATACCTGCGCCGCCTTGTCGCCAAGGCCTGACTCCCGCAGCTGCTTAACTAGTGTCTCACTATCGTCCATACACTAAATCTACCATATTTTGTCACTTTGTACGAACAAATAATACTTCCGTACTAAAATATCCTTATTTATCAATATGGAATTGGTATTAGGGCGGAACAAATATAAGCACAAGTTTGACACTGACTCTAATATGGGTCGTATTAGAAGTTAGAGATGAATATGAAAGAATCACACATACATTTTTCAGGGACTGACAAGAAGAGATGTCCGCCACATCAGTGGCATGAGTCGTTTTTTAGTCAAAGAGATTGGCGAGTTAACAAGGAATGGATCTGCTGGTGGTGCCAAGCAAAGACGTACTCACCTACAAAACCTTCTGCTTAATATGTACGAATCAAATACATATTTGGCAGGAAAGGAGGCATGTCCGCCCCACGACTGGTCGTTCGAGTTCTATAACGCAATGCTATTCCCAGGCAGGGTAGTGAAAAGCAAGTTTTGTAGGAAGTGCCACATAGTTGTGTGGCGAGAGCTCAGGCCGGGCGAGTAGAAAAGTTAAAACCCGCGGCCTCGGAGACCTTCGGCATAAGTGTTCGCCCTGGCCTCCCTTAGCCGGGTTTTTTGTTTTAGTGAGTGTGGTTGGGGTCAGAGTGATCGTGATAGTATTTCAGCATGGTTGAAGGTGTAGGAGGTATAGGAGAAAGTGATGAGTCACTAGAAAAAATTGTTGTACCGTCGGTGCAGGTTGTCCTTGTAAGAAATGGTGAGAAGGGTAGAGAGGTCTTTTTAGGTCACCGAATTGCAGGAGGGTTTCAAAACCAGTGGAGCTTTCCTGGCGGTAAGATTGACCCTGGCGAGAGCCCAGAGCGCGCGGCGTGTAGAGAGGCAGAAGAAGAAACGGGTATCAGTATTGGCGAGACCTCACTGCAGAAACATGCACAGCTAAACTCTGAGACGATACGAGAGAAGGACGGTAGGCGAGTGAAGTACGTCTACGTCATACACGTATTTATTGTGCAGGCAGACAACCTGTCACCAAAAAATGCATCTCCTGACGAGCATGACGAGATGCGGTGGGTGTCGCTGAGTGATGCGCTCGCGATGGATAAGAAGGCAGTCCAAGATGGACAAAAGGCTGGTGTCACCGATCTCGACAAAATCCCTAACGCCCTAGCACCCAGAACTCGAGAGACAATCGCCGCCCTAGCAAAAGCAAAATAGGACCCCAGAAACACTGGCGTGCAGTAACTTGACAAAACATATTGAATTATGTATTATATTTATTATGAAATTCTTTTCTTTTGAGCTTTTCAGACCAAGCCAAGAGACGGTCGCCATGGCGTCAACGCTGCATGAAGAGTGGAGGAAGACTCGTCTGCGAGAAGATGGGACATACGAACCCCGCGTGAAAAAGACGAATGATGGAGCGTGGTCGCGAAAGCATGGCAACAAAACAGAGGTAGACATCGCCAATACTCCGTTTAAGGATTTGCCGAGAGATCGGCAGGCTGAAAATCTTGCGGCAGCAGCTTCTGCACTACGTGCAGTTGATAAGCACACCGGTAAGCGTAAGATCACGTTCTTACAGCAGGCGCAGCTTGTTGAACTTGTAGCTGGAGAAATACATGCAGATTGGGTATCGCGCGACAAAGATCCTGAACGCCCAGAATCTGATCGGCAGCCCCGTTTGCACGTCCCATACGGTTCTCTCCCTGACAATGAGAAGGAAAAAGATCGCGTTATTGCACGCATTGCGATTAAGCAACGAGGGATCGTTTTTTCTTTTGAAGATAGAAAGAAATAAGCGCCGCTAAGCTACGTGGTTGTGGCCTTCGTGTGCGGTCACGGATTCTTCTTCTTTGGGCTTTGGTGTGGTGACACCGAGCACGTTCCAGATTTTTTCACGGATGGATACTTCTGCGGCGTATGAGTGCGCGCGATCACTGGGCACTCCCTGCGCCTGGAGGACATGTGCGAGTTTGTGGACCTCTGCGTCGTCCGGTGTTAACTTCTCTTCCTGCGCAATGGTTGCAAAGACGAGGTCGAGTGCGACGCGCTTTTCAGCGTGCGGCTTCAACTCGTTTTTGATTGCATCTTCTGCCTTGTTTGCTGCTTTAAGATACTCGTTCCATGGCATGCCTTGCTCTGACACCTCGCGCTTGGTCTGCTCGAGCATACCGACGAGCTCGTCTTCAATAAGGACGACCGGGATATCGCACTCTGCTGATTTTAAAAGCGCTTCCGCGACTGACGAGCGCTTTCGCTGGTCGTCGTGGCCGGCTACCGCTCGCTCTGCCTCTTGATCGAGAAAGAGCGAGAGGGCGGCGACGTTCTCCATGCCAATTTTTTTAACATCCTCGTCAGTAAAATCGGATGTGTCTGTTTTGCCCACCATGGCGCGCGCCTGTGCGTCGAGCGCCTGGCGCGCTTTCTGCTTCTCTTCTTCAAGCTTTAATGGTTCAAGTGCAGCGATTGCTTTCTGCGCGATGCTTTTGTAGTTTTCTATCTTTGCGCTCGGTCTTTTGATGACGACAACTTCAAACGGCACATCTGCGTTGTGCGTTCCAACGTTCAAAAGTATCGATGGCGCGAGGAAGGGGATGATAGTGTGCTCTTTTAGAATGTCTGCAAGCTGCATC
>JBDKFU010000072.1:0-11928 GCA_039798565.1 Candidatus Parcubacteria bacterium | reverse complement strand
CTTTTTGAAAGATTGGAGGGTTTTGGGTTTATGTGGCCAATGATGATGATACGGATGCATAGCGCAAAACGATCATTTATAGCTACTGCTCGTAAGAATGGCGCAACAGAGGCAGATATTGTCTCAATAACGCAAGCTATTAATTTCATGATTTCTGACCTGGTGCAGCTTGCTGCAGCCATGCCATTTGCATATCTAGCTGCAGGACCAAACTCTCCGCGCATTGAGGTAACTAATTATATTTCATCTCTGAGCTGGCACACGGATCAAGGGGCTGGGCGACGTGTTGTGAGAACATTTGCAGGTCCATCGACAGAGTATGCGCGCGACGAGAAAGGTACTGATAGAGCATTTTCACCTAATGGGTCAACGACGATGCACACAGCAGACAAAGATGGCGAGCACGGCGGTGGCGCGTACCATCAAGCGCCGGCTATGCCGTACGCAGGATATCGTGTCGCTGTCACTTTTTGGGTGTACTGAGGTATATGGGCATTGCAATGCCGTATGTCTTTGTTGCGCAGGTATCCTCGCACTATTCCTCGCCTACGTTCGCCTTAACCAGCGACCACAGACAGCGTAAGAACACCCTTCGCCCCGTTTAATGCAACTGGTATCGAGTAGGTACCGGTTTTTTTAATGTGCTCCGTTGTGAGGGCAGACTCGGGCAGGTCTATCCCCCACTCTTTTTTTATTGCGCCCACAATGTCAGACTCATGGAGCGATTTAAAGAGTGTACCCGTTTCTGATGCTTTAGCAGTAACAATGAGTGTCTTACCCTTGATTTCAGCGATAAGAGCGCGCGCCTGCTCTGCTGATGCTTCCGCCTTACCCTGCTTTACCTTCTGCTCCTGCTCGTACTTCTTAATGTTTTCTGCAGTTCCGGGTGCAGCGAGCCTTTTTGGAATAAGCACATTGAGCGCATAGCCGTCGGCCACCGTAACGAGCTCACCGCGCTGACCCACCTTCTTCACGTTTTCAAGGAGTATGACTTTCATAGGTACATTTTGTCATAAAACCCCGCTCAGCCATAGTGCCTTGACAGTCATATTAGACCATGATACTGTACAACGAATTAAATTAAACAGTACACAATGTATGAGCGACGCATCACGAGAAAGAATTACCCGAAAGTTGAGCACTGCAGAAATTGCACGCGCAGGACTCCGTGAAGTCGGGGTGAAAGTTGAGGCAATTCGTACGGTCCATGCATATGACTCCTACGACGATGATACTGACGCTGACCAACGCGACATTAACCGCCAGCAACGTGATTTGAATGAAAGAAAGCGCTACAAGGCTCGCGTGCGAAAGGCGAAGGATGAGGCGAAAAGCGCTATCGCGTATACGAAAGCTGGCATTTGGGAGTCAGTAGTAGGACTTAGCTTCTCGAGCCTTTCGTACCTCTTTGGTTCTATTGGATCCTCAATTGGATTTGCAGCCGGATTCGGTATATTTGGATACATGCTCGGTCGAGCCGTAAAGTCGGTGGGCATGCTATCAGCACAATATCCTTGGAGCAAAGCGTTGGATACAGTACTCGGTTGGACAACGATAGTCGGTCTCGTTGGCGGTCTAGCTAAGTCTCTTCTCGCCCTGAGCGTGCTTATCGATGGAGGTATAACTGCTCTCACCATTCCTGTTATTGCATCCGCTATTGGCTGGGCTGCAAGCGGAGTCGCAATGTTTGCTGGTTACAGAATTGGAAAAAGCGACTTCAAAACTCCACTTCATGCACAGATACAAGACGGCATTCCAGACGCAGCTGTGGAGGGGCTCGCGGACGTTGCGATTGCTATAGAGAATGCTGGAAAGCCAGGCTCAAAACACTAACCTACTTCCCAGTCTTTAAGAACTGGATAGCGCGGTCGAGGGGTTACTAAGCCCTCTCCGCAGCCTTACCTTCTTTACGTTTTCAAGAAGTATGACTTTCATAAGTCACTTGACAGTTATACTATACCATGATACAATACCACGAATTAAATTAACACTAAATGTATGGCGGATCTATCACGTGAGGCAGTCAAAAGAAATCGAAGGACCCCCGAACTAGCAAACGCTGGTCTCCGCGAGGCAGGCGTGCCTATTGAGCTCGAGAAGAAACACACCATACATAGAACAACTTTTGCCTCTAGCGCGGAAGTAAGCGACGGAGGTTTGACTTCAAAATACGAACAAATACGCCACGCAGAAGACGCTGAAGTTGAAAGAAAAGAGGCGGTAGTGGTAGACATACTCGGCGCGACTCTAGAACTTGGTGTCGCCCTTTTTGCAGGAATAATCATGCGTTTAACAGCTGCAGCTTTCAAGATTCCGTATCTAACCCCATTCTCATACCTGTTCCAACTTGGTGTGGGGGCATACGCGATAGGTCGACTCATACGGGGACTTGGTGACCTTTTTGGGCAGCATACTACATTCGCTCGGGTTTTAGATAAAGGTCAGTATGTCGTGTACGGAACTTCGCTCGTTACGATAGCATGGGCGCTCGCTACTATTGACGGCGGTATATCACTAGCTGCGCTTGCATCGCTTAAGTTTATTGGCTCGCTTCTTGGCCCTATCGCGCTCTCAGGTGGATACTTCCTTGGGTATCGTGGTCGTACCCCGGCAGTCTCAAAAAGAATGCAGGAGGCAATCATCACTAAAAACAGGGACCGACTTGAAGGCTGGTTCAGCTAAACGAATACCTGACTGAATCTCTACTTCCCAGTCTTTAAGAACTGGATAGCGCGGTCGAGCTGTGGGTCTTTACCAGACTCACGGTCTTCTGCAGTCCGGTCGACTTTGATATCGGGCGTGAGTCCACTCTTCGAGATGGACGTGCCATTTGGCGTGAACCAGCGAGCGATGGTGATTTTCAATGATGTTTTTTCTGTCACATCAAAGAGTTGCTGCACCGAGCCCTTACCGAATGACTGCTCACCAACCAGCGTTGCGATACCGTGGTCACGAAGTGCGCCTGCAAGAATCTCTGATGCTGAGGCTGAACCTTTGTCGATAATGACCGCAATTTTTGTCCCCTTCGGGATACTGTTGTAACCATAACTTTCAAACGTGTGCTGGTTCTCCGCTTTAACGCCATACTCAGAGACGATGGTCTCTCCTTGCGGTAAGAACCATGACGCGATGTCGACAGCGACTTCAAGATAGCCGCCCGGATTACCACGGACATCAATCACGAGCTTATCCAAGCCGCTCGATGCAAACTCGCGCATGCTGTCTGCAAAGAGCTGCGACGCCTGTGCATTAAAGCTGTAGAGCGACACGACGAAGGTACCGTCACGTGTGGTGTAGTCTAATGTGGGGAGAACAATTTTGTCGCGGATGACTGACACGGTAAACGGAGTACCCTCATCCTTTTCTGCACGACTGATACTAAAATCAACTTTTGTGCCTTTCTCACCGCGAATTTTTTTAACCGCCTCCTCCACTACTAACCCTTCTGTCGTCTCGCCATTGATGGAGAGAATGCGGTCGCCAGCGAGAATGCCCGCACGGTACGCGGGGGTGTTTTTAAGCGGTGCGATAACGGTGAGCACGCCGTCTTTGGCGCCAACCTCCATACCGACGCCTTCAAAAGCGCCAGCGACTGATGTTTCAAATATTTCTTTCTCCTTTGGTGGAAAGAAGGTTGTGTACTCGTCACCATAACTTTGTGCAAGGCCACTAATAGCCCCCCACAGCTGTGACTCTGATGTGGTGGTCACCGTGGTGGTGCCGACAGGAACAAAGTTTTCATCAAGGAGCTGCCACGCAGTAAACAGGGGCCCAATATTTACATCAGGCCGACGCTCGTCGTACACGGGCGTACTGACTGCAAACACATACTGCTGTGCACCCAATCCACCAATAAAAGCGGCGATTGCAACGACGACAAGAACAATAATAAATTTTGCACCAGTGAGTGAGACAGTTTTTGGCCAACGAAATGATGACTGTGTATCCATGTCCCCATTGTTGCATATGAATACGCGGACACGCAAATGAAGCTTGTATACTGAGCATATGCTTTCACGATACGAGCACAGTGGACTCACCTGGATAGATCTTGAGGCGCCTACTGCAGACGAAGCCGAGGCGGTCGTCAAAGAATTTAATCTTGATCCGTCCTACATCAGTGAGATTTTGTCGCCGACACTCAAGCCACGTCTCGATGCATATGTAAATTATTTGTACCTTGTGCTCCACTTCCCGGCTTACCGCCATATGCACGGCTTTGTTGCTGATCACGAAGTCGATATTATTGTCGGCAAATCGTATCTGATAACCATCCACTACGAGGTGGTCGCTGCAATACGCGATTTTGCATCTGCGTTTGAAGCTGCGGTACTTATGAAGCGGAAAGGAGCACTCCACGCAGGTCACGTTGTACTAGAACTTACAAAATACCTCTATCAAGGTGTCGAGTCCGAACTTGATTCGATTGAAGAGTCGGTGACCGAGATCGAAAAGGCAATATTTCGTGGACGGGAGCGCGATATGGTGAAGCCAATATCCATTACCATGCGAGAGCTCCTCCACCATAAACGACTACTCGCAAGTCAGGATGACGAACTAAAAGAGCTCGAGCAGGTAGGGCCATCGCTCTTTGGCACGACTGATAAAACACATCTTTCTCAGATACCGACGCTCCACTATCGTGTGTATGCACGGGCACTCATGCTCGTTGAAACGCTCTCTGAACTTCGTGCGACCAACGACTCATTACTCAGTACCAAACAAAACGAAATAACTAAAAACCTCACCATTGTTGCATCTATTATGCTCCCGCTTTCGCTCATCGCGGGCGTCTTTGGCATGAATACGGTCAACACCCCCATTGTTGGCCATCAGTATGACTTCTTTATTATCAGCGGCGGCCTCGCGGTACTCGGCGTTCTGCTCCTCACCTATTTTATAGCTAAGCGGTGGTTTTAACTCATGCAGAGCAGTCTGTTGATAGACCGTGGACAGCGGGGTGCGTTTGCGCGTTGACTCTGCGCGGGGGTGCCGTACCATATATGTATGGCTGGACGTATCCCTCCACAATCTCTTGATGCTGAACGAGCGCTTTTGGGTGCGATTATGCTGCGCTCGGATGCTATCCACGACGTGACCGACACCGTCTCATCAGATTCTTTTTATAGCGAGCGGCATCGTGCCATTTTTCGCGCCTATGTCTCCTTAGCAGCTGGTGGCTCGCCCATCGATCTCTTATCAGTGACCACCTGGCTTAAGGACCAGAACGAGCTTGAACGCGCAGGCGGCGCATCATACGTCGCAGAGCTGGTGAGCGTTGTACCTACTGCCGCAAACAGCAAGCACTACGCTGAGATCGTCCAAAAGAAGTCGATTATGCGCGGCATCATCAACGCTGCAGCAGATATCACCGAGCTGGGCTACGACGAAAGCAAGGATATCGAAGAAATTGTCGATGCCGCGGAGAAAAAAATCGGCGAAGCGACGACAAACCCGACGATGCGAAAGTTTGTTTCTATCGGCGAAGAACTTACAGAAGCATGGGAGCGTTATGAAACCCTCTCAAAGGGTGATCAGGGTATGCGCGGTGTCCCCTCCGGCTTTCCGGCACTTGATAACCTGCTCGCCGGCTTTCAAAAGTCTGACCTCATTATTCTTGCTGCACGACCATCAGTGGGTAAAACAACACTCGCCCTTGATATCGCGCGACAATCAGCAATTAGACATGGCACGCCGGTCGGTATCTTCTCACTTGAAATGTCATCGCAGCAGCTCGTTGACCGTATGCTCGCTGCTGAGGCGCGCGTTAACTCGTGGAAGCTCCGCACCGGAAAAATTGATTCTGATGAAGAGTTTGAACGTATACGCGAAGCGATGGAGCGCCTTTCAAAGGCGCCGATATTTATGGATGACCAGCCAGCAAACAATGCACTCATCATGCGTTCTGTCGCTCGTCGTCTTAAACGTGAGAACGGTATCGGCCTTATCATCGTTGACTACCTCCAGCTCATGGCGCCGACCTCAAGCCGCGGCTCAGATTCTATGGTCCAACAGGTCACCGAGATTTCTCGCTCTCTTAAAACGCTCGCGCGCGAGCTTGATGTGCCCGTTATCGCTCTATCCCAGCTGTCTCGTGCAGTTGAGCAGCGCCGCGGCCGCCCACGTCTCTCTGACCTTCGAGACTCGGGTTCTATCGAGCAGGACGCTGACGTGGTGATGTTCATCCACAACGAGAGCAAGATGTCAGAGAATCATGATGAGCGAAACAACATGGTTGAAATATTAGTAGAAAAGCACCGTAACGGCCCCGTCGGAAAAATCGATCTCTATCTTGACGATAAAATCACCTCATTTATGTCTGTTGAAAAGTCGTTTAGCGCCGCTACTGCAGCGCCTGCCGTTGATGACTTTTAGCGTACACTGGGCTGTATGGGACCTGTCCACGAACTTACTGCACTTCTCGCGCATCTACCGGGCCTTGGCCCCCGACAGGCACGCCGCGTCGTCCAGTACCTTTTAAAAAAGAATCAGGCGTTTAGAAACGAACTTTCTGGACTTATCGCACAACTTGCAGAGCATACTGCCGAGTGCTCGCTCTGTCATCGCTATGATGACCCGCACACATCTGGCACCTGTGCACAATGCAGAAGTACCAGTCGCGACACGAGCACACTCCTCGTCGTCGAGCATGATGTGGATATAGATGCAGTTGAAGCCTCAGGTGCGTATGCTGGCCGCTACTTTGTCTTGGGCGGACTTATGCCCCTTACAGAGCGTCGCCGCTCACACGCCGCACATGCAGAGCACCTGGTGACTCGCGCTAAAACCGAGCCTATAGTTGAAGTGGTTTTTGCGCTCGCGACCACACCGGAGGGAGACTATACCGCGCGTGAGCTGAGCAAAAAACTGACCGAAGTAAACAAAAATATTAAAACCACGCTTTTGGGGCGTGGCCTATCTGTCGGTGCTGAAGTCGAATACGCCGACCCCGAAACTCTACGAAATGCTCTCAAATCAAGAGCCTAGCCAATCTTGTCGATTTTGACTTTGAGGTACGGCTGACGGTGGCCACGCTTCTTAAAATAGCGGCTTTTTGCTTTGTACTTAATGACCACTTTTTTGTCATCACGACCTGCTTCGAGGACCGTACCCTTGATTTTCTTAGGCAATGTCGGCTTCCCTATCTCTGTTTTTGACCCGTCGTCATGCATCAAGACCTGGTCGAATTCGACTGTGTCGCCCTCGCTTACGCCAGTTATCTTTTCGATCATTATGAAGCGACCCTCCTCAACGAGGTACTGCTTGCCGCCGGTTGCGATAACTGCAAATGCCATAGGACTATACTACCCCATCACCCAGATTTAATCAACAGGGCCACCCACGGCCACCTTGACGCCGTGAGGCTAACATGGTATCATGTTGAATATGAAGACTACACCATTGGCCGGCGAGTCTGGCCCAAAGCTACACGAGACACGCATTGAACAAAGACACGGTCCTACTACACGCAGTGAGGCCATCCCTCGCGTCCGTGAAAGTGTTCAGCTATATGCGTCAGCATCAGCCTCAGCACCTACGGTTGAAGCTCGCACTCCACTGCTAGAGAAGATTATGGCGCGAGTCCCCACGCGAGCAGATCGATCAGCACTTCTAAAGAAGCATTGGTACTCGCTTGTCAGCGTTGCAGCACTTGCGACTATGGCAATTTTTGCTGGACCACTCTATGCATTATTTGCTGGCGCGTACCTCTATGGAGCGCATTACACAAAATTTCCACCCCTATATAAGGGTGCGGTAATCGCTTCGGCGCTCGCACTGACCTTTCTCCCCTCATTTTTAACGATGGCAGCTGTGGGTTTTTTGACCTGGTATATGTGGCACGTACACAAGAAGTTCAATGGCGCGCAGGCACCTACACACTAGGACTTCCGAATTGGCTTTTGCCCGGTGACCTGATCTGCTGACTCTGCTCGCTTTCTAGCTGCTATAACGCGCGCTTTTTCAAGCCGTTCTGCATCATGACTCAGAGGCTCTGGCCGCCAGGCACGAGTAATTTTTACTTCCCATGGTTTTGCTATTCGGATTCGTGTTCCATTCGATAACACAAAATTTTCTAGGCCAGTACTTCCAATAGACATATAAAAAATAAAATAACACTAATTGCTGGGTACTTTATAAACGTACCTCCTCATAGAAATGAGTCAATACGTACCCTGTGGCTAAATTAGTATCGAAAATCACTCCATCGCGACTTGAGCCGTGCTGGTTTTGCTTTACTCAGTTTGCGCAAGTGCTCATTTCTGTCCGATACCTGGTCAGCCTTTTGCAGAGCTTGTATGCGACGTCTGTTTCGAGCTGCCTCGGTCTCAACAACATCAGCCGGCGGTTCTTCGCGCCACACACGCTTTTTTGTGGGGAGCGGCATGAGGTCGCTTGGAACGTATTTGTCGTTCATTACAGCAATCTTATACCTCGCGTTGTGGGGTGTCAATTTGTAGTACATCGACACCAATACCCGTCCCAGCGATTTTAGTAACGTCCTTGTCTATCTTTTTAAACTCCTTTTCAGATGCATTGTAGTGGTTAACGACGGTGCCGAGCGCATTACCCAGTTTGGTCTGATACTCGCGGTAGGCGCCGAGGTGCTTACTGAGCTCGCCCACATTTTTAACAATGTCCTGCACGCGCTCCTCTATCTGCATGGACTTAAGGCCTTGGAGCACTGTCTGCAAATATGCCAAAAAAGATGTTGGTGAGACAATGATCACCTTTTTTGAGAATGCGTACTCGATTAGGTCGCGCGTGTTAGTTTTTACTGTCCCCACCTGATTAATAAGCAGATCGTAGTAGATACCCTCAGACGGGATAAACATGAAAGCAAAGTCCATGGTCTTTTCTTCTGGGCGCACATACTTCGACGTTTCATCGATACGGAGCTTCAAGTCCTGTTTAAACAATTTTTCTAGCCGCTCTTTTTCTGTCACATCATTGGTCTCGAGGATACGGTTGTAGTTGTCGAGCGAGAACTTGGAGTCGATCGGCACGATACGGTCTTTAATAAACACAACGGCATCGACTATCTCGCCGTTAGAAAAGCCGTACTGCATTTGAAACGAGCCGGGCGGCATGACGTTCTGCAGTACCGTCTCAAGATAGTACTCGCCCAAAATACCTCGTTGTTTTGGATTCTTTAAAATATCTTGCAGGTTTTGTAGCTGGTCAGCAAAGGACACGACCTGTTTATTACTCTCTTCGAGCTTCGTGAGGCCAGTTGTCACATCTTTAATGAGTTTAAATGACTCAGTCATTTGCGTGCGCATAGAGTCCTGGACCGTAGACGTCGAGCGGTCGAGCCGCTCGTGCATTGTTCGTGATAGCTCACTTAGACGTTCATTGAGCGGCGTTAAATCAGTCGCCGTTGACTCCTTTGGACGGAATAACACAAAGAGTACTATCACATTGACGACGAGCAGTATGATGACCAATCCTATGAGAAGTGTCTCCATCTACTCATACTATCATTTGTCTGTTAAAATGATGGCATGATGCAAGACACTATCGGTGCTGATTTGGTAGCGGCCATGAAAGCAAAGGAGGCGTTAAAACTCGAAGTGCTTCGTGGCCTTAAATCCGCCTTTACCAACGAGCTGGTCGCCACAAAGCGAAAGCCGACTGACCCGCTCCCTGACGAGGACGTGATCAGTGTTATTCGACGAGAAGTGAAGAAGAGAAAGGAGTCAGCAGAAGCCTTTCGTACTGGTAACAGACCTGAGCTTGCTGAGAAGGAAGAGGCAGAGCTCGTTATATTAAACGCGTATCTCCCTGCCCTCATGAGCAAAGACGACATTAAGAAAATTGCTGAGGCGAAAAAGACTGAGATGGGTATCACCGACAAAAAGGATATGGGTAAATTTATGGGTGCCGTCATGAAGGACCTTGCAGGTAAGGCTGACGGCGCTGACGTCAAGGACGTGGTCACTGCTCTATTCTAAAAGATGGCACGAGAAGGCTCTCCTGTAAAAAGAGTTGGAACAAAGAGGAGTGCAAACGGCCAAAATAATGCTGGCTGGGCAGTCCACTGGGCATCGCTCGGAAAAGATACACGCGTACTGTCCAGATGGGGCCGCAAAGGTGGACTCGAGACAGCGCGAATGAACAAAATACGAAGTAAGGTGCGTATTACACAGAAAATGCGTCGCGAAGCAGAGTCCCTTGAGCGTATTGACGCGGCGAGAAGCGGGTTTGACTCGGTACTCGACTATAAGCTACACTAGGGGCCATGGACCTCCTAGTAGAGCGACTACGTGAGCACTCCCCCTTTCGTCGAAGCGCGAAGAGTATTGAGACGCGCATCAAGGACCTAAATCGACTATCCAACAAACTACGCCAGGACCGCATAAGTAATGCGACCCGTCTCGCACTTATTCCAGAAGCGCGCGGGTTGGAGCACCTCGCGCTCACTGCAGCAGAGGGCCAGTTAAAGAGCTGGATGGAGGATATCGAGAAGACTACCACCTACCTTGAACGCATTAAACATAAGCGGGGATAAAATTGTGTGTCGGTACTCAACGCGCAAGAAGACTTAAGCTATCTGCGAAATAGAGAAGCAGAGATAGTCATGCTGCAGTTCAAAAATGGTGCAGCATTTCGTGCCACCAACTCAGCAGCACGCCGGAGCAGTATCCGTAGAGCCAATCAACGTCTCAACATTAGGCTGGATCGGATACAGAACTTAATTGATGACTACAATAATGCTAGTCGTTCAGCTACCGAAGCGTGACCGATGGGTACTAAAAAACCGGAGCATGCTCCGGTTTTAACCACCCATGACCTCACGGGGAATCGGCTATCTGTATTTTTCTGCTGAAAAATCAGACAGCCCGCCCTCGCGCCAGCGCTCCGGGCTTCGATTCTCGCCACCAGGCGATCATAAGCCAAAAAACAAAACCCGCAGAAGCGGGTTGTTTTTCGGCATGACCTCACGGGGAATCGAACCCCGATTACAGCCTTGAGAAGGCCGTGTCCTAACCGTTAGACGATGAGGCCAAACTACCTGTTTTTTATAGCATAAAACGGCACTCCAGGCTACCGCTTTGCAGGTGCAAGTACCTTTGCCGGCTTCACTACTGCAGCACTGACAGGCTTTAGCTCAAGTCTGGTCTGTACGTCACGCAGTATCACGAGCTCAGGGCATCCTGGACTCAGTCTGTGATTCTTCGCCTTGCGCACTACTTTGGCAACCTCATACAGCTTAGTTGATACCCCGTCGTTATATATTGCGTGTGAATGGATGAACTCGGGATTCTCAACCACTACATAGTTACCTCTCGATGCTGAAAGTGCCGACAAGGAGCCCTTTGCGGCGCGCGAATTTAAAGCAGGAACTTTAGTTTCTAGTATCGGCGCATTGCGCTTTAAGTGACTGAGACCCGCCTTGCGCGCATCAGAACGCTCCCAATTTTGTCTAGCCATAAGACTCTAATTATTAAAACCAGCGGCTCGAAGGTCTCCGACAATTATCTACCTTTCCCCAATAGTCTTGTCTTGGAGAGTAATTTGGTGCTACAACTTCGTAACTCTGCACCCAACCTGCGCGACCGGTACCCAAATTATCTCTGTAGACCTTGCCCTTAAGGATTCGTTCAACGGTTATCTGCTCGCCAGTGTCTTTGTGTTTAATTAAAGCACCAGGTTTAAAGCCCTGTTCGTTGAGTCTGCGTGCAAGTGACCATCCAACTTCTGCCATATCCTGCAATGCTACACCTGCACCAAAACGCTGTCAAACTACGGGCGTGACAGCCACTCGGCGTCTTGGCGGCAGAGGAGTTTGTGGGCGAGCTCAGGATTTCGCATGAGTGCCTTCGTCACGCGTTCCATGCGGATAGACTGCGAGCCCTTAACTAAAATAATGTCGCCCGCTTGGATCAGTGACGCGAGCGCTTGTGCTGCTTGTGTAGAGTTATCAAA
>JBDKFU010000071.1:0-2941 GCA_039798565.1 Candidatus Parcubacteria bacterium | reverse complement strand
ATTGAGACGTTTGAACTTAACAAAGCGATGGATTATATCTGGACGCGCATACAGGGGCTCGATGCGCGTATCACTGGCGAAGAGCCGTTTAAGCTCGTTAAAACAGATCTCGAGGCAGGGAAGAGGCTTATAGCGGAGCTGGCGACAGAGCTCTATTGGATCGCACGATACTTAAACCCGTTTATGCCAGCAACGAGCGAGCGCATAAAACAAACCATCCTCGCCAACAAAAAACCAGAATCCCTCTTTAAGCGGATTGAGTAGTATTCAAGTATTATGCAAAAAACTAGAATAGTTTGAGGCGAGGAGTATCGTTTTACTTTCCTACTTCCTCATGCTTTAATTATTGCCTATGGCACAAACAGGATTCAAGGAGGGAAACTCGATACGTAAGGACACCATTCCACTACCAGTATCTCGCTGGCACACTATTGGCGAACGAGGCATTGAGGAGGGCAAGGTCGTGCGCCACAAGGATCGTACATATTCATACCTGGTGCACCGTGTCACTGAGAGGGGGATGCTAGTACTCCGCGAGATGGGTCAGGAGTTTGGAGGAAAGACAGTTGAGCCAACTTCCGTCACGGTTATTGCTGACGGACCTTTTTCTGAAATTGGGTAGCGTATGTCACTTCTAAAAGAAGGACTGAAGTATGGCAATCGACCAACGCCGAATGAGCGGTGGGTGGAAATAGAATTACGTAAGGTGGTTGTTAACGCGTGGGTAGTGCATGATAACTATGCGTCGAACCCACCGTTTCTGGTAGATGCAATTCATCCAAGTGGTTTGGTTCGTCTCAAGTTTGCAAAATACGATGAGTATAAGAACAATATTGAACCGAGGTTTCTAAAAGTTGTTCAGCATACAGAGGTATAGTGGACGTATGCAAGATTTGCGGTACTTTGATGCGCACAGCCACGTGTCTTTTAAGGACTACGACGATGACCGCGAGGCGGTGATTGGACGAATGGAGGCAGGCGGGGTGGGGACTATAACGGTAGGGGTCGATTATGAGACGAGTGCACAGGCAGTCGCGTTTGCTGAAAAGTATGATAATTTTTATGCGACTATTGGACTCCACCCGACCGATACGGTGACCGAGTCGTTCGACGCGTCCCAGTATGCTGCACTTGCTTCTCACCCAAAAGTCGTCGGGGTAGGAGAGTGCGGTTTAGATTATTTTAGGCTTGAGGGGGATTTTGAAACTGAAAAGAAAAGACAGGTAGCAGATTTTGAAAAACAAATTGCATTCGCACTCGAACACGACCTGCCACTCATGCTCCACTGCAGGCCAAAGAAGGGAAGTATGGATGCCTATGAAGATGTGTTGGCTCTCCTCGCGGGTAGGAACGCTCGCGGCAACGTCCACTTTTTTGTGGGCAACGTAGACATTGCGCGAAAGTTTTATGACCTCGGGTTCACTACATCGTTCACGGGCGTGCTCACGTTTACTCATGACTATGACGAGGTGGTGCGTTTTGCCCCACTCGACATGCTTCTGACCGAGACAGACTCGCCCTACGTAGCCCCGGTGCCGCATCGAGGAACAAGAAATGAGCCCAGCTATGTGGGTCACGTGGTAGCGGCCATCGCCCAGATCCGTGTCGCAGACGAGGAGCAAATTAGGGCACAAATTCTTGAAAACGCGAAGCGGGTCTTCCGCCTCCGCTGAAGCTCCGGCGGACAGGTTGCTCCACAGGGAGTCGCGTGGTATCATCTCCAGACATGGCAAAAAAGGCTGAAAAAGCGATAGAACTAGCCGCCGACGAGGGCGGGATGATGGACGTCGGCGACGCAGAGCGCACGGGCATCTATGAGATCGGCTACCACCTCCTTTCGTCTCTTTCAGACGCAGAAGTGACTGCCGCGGTGAAGGAGCTCACAGCTCTTTTGAAGGATAAGGGTGCCACATTCATTGGTGAAAAGGCGCCAGAGCGCATCGACCTCGCGTATACGATTGAAAAGAAGATAGATGGTCGTCTCACCGGATTTAATCAGGCATATTTTGGGTGGGTTGCTTTTGAAATTAACTCGTCAGAACTCGTCAGCATTAAGACATACCTTGATACCACGACCCATTTCCTCCGCTACCTCCTTATCTCGACGACCAAGGCAGAAGTCACCGCGTCTATGGAGGGTATGAAGGTTCGTGTTGCAACAGCGCAGGCATCTACCGCGGCGATAGCGGCGCCAAAGCGCGCAGACGAGGAGGGAGGTGAGGTTTCAACCGTTGCGCTCGATGCTGCACTTAAGGACATGGAGACCGAGGACACCAAGAAGCCCGAGTAACTATGTATTTGAACAAAGCGATTATCGCCGGCAATCTAACACGCGATCCTGAGGTGAAAGCGCTCCCGTCTGGTGCACAAGTTGCATCATTTGGTGTTGCTACAAACAGCGTCTGGAAGGATAAGAACGGCGAGAAAAAAGAGCAGACCGAGTTTCATAACATTGTCGTTTTTGGTCGCCAAGCTGAGACCTGTGGCCAGTATTTGAAAAAGGGCCAGCAGGTATTGGTTGAGGGTCGCATCCAGACGCGTAATTGGGACAAAGACGGGGTAAAACAGTATCGAACAGAGATTGTCGCTGATCGCGTACAGTTTGGCGCAAAGACTGGTGGCGGTGCAGCGGGCGGCTCGTTCCAAGGGGCTGACACACCACACGGTCCTGCGAAGGGTGGTAAGGATGACGTCGATTATCCAGAAGAGCAGATTAGTCCAGACGATATCCCATTTTAATTTTTTAAAAACTTTTTATGCAAACTAAAAAAACAGTTCCATTGCACGTTTCGTACAAAGACCTTCAATACTTGAAGGACTTTATGACCCCACACTCACGCATCGTGGGGAAGCGCCGCTCTGCAGTCCCTGCAAAGCACCAGCGCATGGTCGCGACCGCGCTCAAGCGCGCTCGCTTTATGGCGCTCCTTCCATACGTCAC
>JBDKFU010000070.1:0-2592 GCA_039798565.1 Candidatus Parcubacteria bacterium | reverse complement strand
AAGGGCGGGAGCGAGAGGTCAATCTGCTTAAAGAAGCGGACGTGATGATTTTTGACTGGGACGGAGTCCTCTTTGACAGTAACAAGCGCATCTACCGTGCCATCTATCGTCTTATCAAGTTGCTTGGCGATCCAGAGAAGATACGCGACCTCACAGAGGAGCGTGTGGCAGAAACGTATGATGCACCGCCGGCAGAGTATATTGCGCGATTTGGGATCACTGACTTCGATGCCGCCCGTGCCGTATATGCAAAAATCACTGAGGAAGTAAAACGTGAACTCCCCGAGGAGGATGTGTACCCAGAGGTTATAGCTATGCTCCGCGATGTCCGCGCGCAGAAACCTAAGATGAAATTTGCAATAATTTCTGCCGGCCACGCTGATGAAATAGAGCTTATACTCGCGCGCCACGGTATCCGCCACTACTTTGAAACAATCGTTGGCGGACAGTATGACAAAAAGAGTGCAGTTCGAGAGGTGACTGAAAAGTGTAAATCTGCACCGGAGCGCACTTTGTACTTTGGTGACCTACCGGCAGACATTAACGACACCAAGGGCTCTGGCACTGGGGTTAAGTCAGTCGCCGTCGCACGCACCCCACACGCTGAAAAGCGACTCGTCGCATACGCACCAAACTTTCTCGTGACTGGTGTCTCGATATTTAAACTCAAGAAAGCAAAAAAATATGGAACGCGTTAATGACAATGATACTTCGCGCGAGACACGCGAGCGCGCATTTGATCGCATGAGGTTGTCCGGTGTGGGGCGTGAGGAAGTAGCGGAGTATCGCCAATATCTTAAAAAGATTTTTGTTGGTACTGGGCTCCCCCTAGATAATGTGTCGAGGATACACATCGTCAAACGTGGTGATTTTTATGAAAAGCTGATGGATGGCGACGCCGAGTACAACCCACGCACAAAAACTATAACACTGCGTGACTGGCTGTTTACGGACACCTATAACCTTGTCTCTTTAGCTACCCACGAGCTTGCACATGCCAATTCTCCATTTAATAAAAACGACAGACTATTTGGAAGCAGAACTCGCACAGAAGTAAGCGAATACGTAAAACGCGTTGGAGATTACCTCCTCGCTGCCAATTTACCTCTCGACGACTACCACATGAAAGTTATGAAGCGGTACAAGCTCCCCCCTTTTAGCGCCGACCGGGTCACCAAGCAGTACTATTACGAGGAGACGTGGGCGATTCTCGTCCAGCTCCGCCTGACGAACCCTGACCAGCTCAGAGATCTTGAAGATATCGTCACTCATCGCCGAGAGACGAACCCGTCCATACCATATCTTATGTCTCCAAGGAAAAGTGCGAGACCACTGGGCATCGACATTGCAATTAGCGCCCTCCGCTCTCGAGCTTAGAGGTGCGCTCCAACAAACACTTTTTCGAGGGTGCCTTTTGCTATGAGGTCGCCCTTAAAAACCTTAGTGGTACAGGAGAGCGACGGCGGAGAGGGAGAGGATGAGGGCGAGGATTTTTTGAACGTTCCAGTGCTCGCCGTAGAACCAAATAGAGAGGATGACGGGGATAATAAAGTAGTGAGCATTAATCGCATACGCGAGACTGAGCCCGCCGTCCGAGAACGCGAGGAGGAGCGCATAGAAAGCTAGAAACTGAACGATACCCATCCCGATAGAAAAGAAAATAAAGAACGGCTTTGATAGTGTACGGAGCGCCTGCACCATCTCGCTCGGCTTATGCTTTCTTAAAAAGAGCGCCACACCAAAAAAGAAAGAGAAGAGATGCGTCACCACCAGAAGTGGGAGCGCGTACGACGCCACGTCACCAATGGCGTACGCGTTCACCGCTGCAGACACAGACGCTAGAAACGCGCCGATGGCGAGAAGTATAAGACCTAGTGTTAGATTCTTCTGCCGACTATTCTCTGCTCGTGTGATGAGGAGTAGCGGCACGATGCAGGACAATACAATGCCTATACCCTCTGTGGTCGTAATAGTCTCGCTCAGTACAAAGATACCTATGAGTGCTGTGACTGCGGGACCAATAACCTTGTAGAGCGGAAAGAAGATGGTCGCATCTATATGCTTCAACGCCTCCATGCGGAGCACAGAGAAAATAATAAACAGCACCCCACCAAACACGGCATATCCGTACACAGACGTTGGTATGTCGCCCCACGACGAGGTCGCGGACATAATGATCGCGCCAAACACAAATGACGCGCCGGCAGAAAACGCGGTTAAAAGATACGAGTCCATCCCCCGCTCCACCGCTACCTTCTGTGCGAACATATACACGCCTGCAAAAATCGCCGATAAAACCGCGAGTGTAAATGACATGATTCAAGTATATAGGTTGTTTGCGGGCGCGTAGTGTGCGAGGTATTATGTCCATATGAAAGTACAACAACACAAAGCAAACATGCTTGTCCCGATGGTTATTGAAAAGACCAGCATGGGCGAGCGGGCGTTCGACATCTTTTCTCGCCTCCTGAAAGAGCGTATTATCTTTCTCACCGGCCCCATCGTCGACGAGACGGCGAACTTGATCATCGCACAGCTCCTCTTTCTTGAAGCAGAAGACCCAAAGAAGGACATCCATCTCTACATCAACTC
>JBDKFU010000069.1:0-9166 GCA_039798565.1 Candidatus Parcubacteria bacterium | reverse complement strand
CCAGAGATTGATAAAGCGGCGGCGAGAGCACGCGCGCGTGGCGCAAATAAAGATACGCACGGTATCGTCTTTCCTCGTCCGCTCCAACACGAGAACTCATGCGACTTTTCTTTCTCTGGTCTTAAAACTGCAGTACTCTACAAACTGCGTACGATGCCCCAACTTTCAGAACATGACCGTGAGCATATTGCACAAGCATTTGAAGAAGCGGCTCGCGACTCAATCATAATCAAAACAAGAAAAGCACTCGAAGAAACTGGCGCGCAGACACTCTCAGCAGGTGGCGGTGTCACCGCAAATACAGAGATTAGAAACGCGCTTGAAAAAATGGTTAGTGACGAATTTCCTGGTGTGACACTCGCATATCCGCACCGGGCACTCACCGGCGACAACGCAATTATGATTGGCATGGCCGCATACCTGCGGCACAGCGCGGGACTACCTGATCATCCGCTTACTGCAAACGGCGGCCAGTCACTCGCACCGCACATAGCTCGCGCGTAGGCTCTGTAGTACACTGAAAAAATGGACCAGAAGTTCCTTAAGCCCTACAACCCGGAGGCGACCGAGACTCTCATATATAAGAGGTGGGAGGATTCTGGGTACTTTACACCTGAAAATCTGCCTGGCGACCGACCAGAGACCTTTTCGATAGTACTCCCCCCGCCCAACGTCACCGGCACCCTCCACATGGGCTCGGCCCTCATGCTAGCCATCGAGGACATTATTGTGCGTTACAAGCGCATGCAGGGCTTTAAAACGCTCTGGATCCCTGGTACTGACTCTGCTGCTATCGCAACTCAGGCAAAGGTTGAGAAGGATATTCAAAAAGCAGAGGGCAAAAGCAGACACGACCTGGGCAGACCAGAGCTTCTTAAACGTATCGAAGCGTTTATTGAAACGACCAAGAGCACCATCATCAACCAAATGCGTGCGATGGGCGCCAGTCTCGACTGGTCCCGCTACGCATATACGATGGACGACAAACGGTACAACGCGGTGATGCACGCGTTCATTAAAATGTACGAGTCAGGACTCATCTATCGCGGCCACCGCATCGTTAACTGGGACCCAAAGGGACAAACCACTATTTCAGATGACGAGATAGTATACGAAGAGCGCGACTCGACGCTCTATACATTTAAATATTCAAAGGACTTCCCCATCGCTATCGCGACTACGCGACTTGAAACAAAGGTCGGCGATGTTGCAGTCGCGGTACACCCAGAAGATGAGCGATACATGCAGTATGTCGGAAAAGAATATGACATTGTTTTTTGTGACGTGCCTATTCATATTAAAGTGGTCGCTGACTACACAGTTGAAAAAGAATTTGGCACGGGCGCCCTTGGAGTCACACCCGCACATAGCATTGTAGACTGGGACATTGCAGACAGGAATGATCTCCCTCGTCCGCAGGTGATTAGCGAACTTGCCAAAATGACAGTTGGTGGACGACTTTTTGACAAAAAAGTAAGCGAGGCTCGCGAAATAGTCGCCGAGTGGCTACGTGCTGAGGGCCTTATGATTTCTGAAGAAAAAATTAAACAAAATGTTTCAACCGCAGAGCGCACTGGTGGCATTGTCGAGCCACTACCAAAACTCCAGTGGTTTGTGAGCGTGACAAAGCCCTACGTTGCAAAAGACGGCTCGACGACGACGCTCCGTGACATGATGGCAAAAGCCGCAGAAAGTGGGGATGTACAGTTTTTGGTGGAGCGATTTGAAAAACAGTATTTGCACTGGGCAAAAAATCTTCGTGACTGGTGCATCTCACGTCAGATCTGGTTTGGTCACCGCATCCCTGTTTGGTACAAAGGTGATGATATAAAAGTACAGATAGACTCGCCCGGCGAGGGGTGGGGCCAGGATTCTGACGTGCTCGACACATGGTTCTCTGCAGGTCTTTGGACATTCACCACGATGGGCTGGCCGAACGAGACTGAGGATTTAAAAAAGTATCACCCGACAGCACTTATCGAATCTGGGTACGATATCCTCCCCTTCTGGATTGCACGCATGATAATGATGAGCGGGTTCCACCTCGGGACTGTACCGTTCAAGACAGTTTATTTTCACGGCTTGGTGCGAGACGGCCAGGGACGTAAGATTTCAAAGTCGCTCGGTAACAATATCGACCCGGTAGATATGGCAAAAAAGTATGGCATGGATGCGGTGCGCATTGCACTCATTATGGGTATGGCACCGGGCACCGACTCAAAGATCGATGAGAACAAAATCCGCGGCTACAAAAACTTTGCAAATAAAATCTGGAATATTGCGCGATTCGTGCTTGAGAACGTAGAAAAGACTGACATTGAGGCAGAACACACACTTTCAAAAGAAGACGAAGAGGATATTGCAGAACTTAACCGGACCGTGCGCGAGATGACGCGTAACCTCGACGGATATCGTATCGACCTCGCCGCGGACACTGCGTACCACTACATCTGGCACACCTTTGCAGACCAAGTCCTCGAACGGTCGAAAGCTGTCATGAACGGTACTGATGTTGTCGCACAGCGCGCAACAGCATGGAAGCTGTACACCATACTCACTGCGAGTCTAAAAATGCTCCACCCGTACATGCCATTTGTAACTGAAGAAATATGGGCGTCGCTTCCAAAGAAAGAAACGGAGCTACTCATGATTGCACGCTGGCCGGCTGTAGTAGAATAAAAGAGTGCTTGAACTAACCAGCGCAGCATCTGCAGCGCTTTCAGCGTCGGTTATCGGGTTCATACCCGTTTTTATTTGGCTCGCTTTTTGGCTATTTGAGGACTGGGTACACCCCGAGCCAAACCGTCGACTCGTGAGCGCGTTTATTGCAGGTATTTTCTGTGTTATCGCGGTACTCCCGCTCCAGCAGTACTTTTCAGCACGACTTGAATTTGGCACCGCGCTCATCCTCGTGTGGGCCGGCATTGAGGAGGTTATGAAACTGGTGTTTGCATGGATTGTGGTGCTGCGCACCCGCGCACTGGATGAGCCTATCGACTTCCCCGTGTACTTAATCACCGTAGCGCTTGGATTTGCTGCACTTGAAAACTCACTTTTTCTCTTTAGTTCATCACTCGCCGGGGATGTAATCGACTCTGCTATCACTGGCAACCTTCGATTCATCGGCGCGACACTTATTCATGTTCTTTCATCAGCAGTCATTGGCGGCGCGCTTGCAATCGCATATTATCGCTCGCGAACGAGAATGATTCTCTACGGTATCGTCGGAGTTATCCTCGCCACCGCATTGCACGCAGGGTTTAATTTACTTATACTTGCAACAGGAGCTGAGGCCATCCTCACTGTGTTCTTAGGAATATGGGTGGGCATTGTGTTTATGCTCCTCGCGTTTGAGCGTATAAAGCTCATCCGCCCACCGCACTGGTGGGAGCGCATGTTTACTCCTAAACGAAATTAGACTGTATGGCAAAGAAACCTTCTTTTTTCGATAGACTCACTGGCGCTTCGTATGACAACGAGTTTGAAACCTACGAAACCCCACAGATACCGCAAACACCACTACACGCACAACCAATGATAGATGAGCCGCAGGAGGCGCAGCTCACCGTCGATGTGTACCAGGATAACGATAATATTTATATTCGGGCTCTCGTCGCTGGTGTCAGCCCTTCTGACCTGGATATCTCAATCTCGCGAGACATGGTCACTATCCACGGCAAGCGTGTTGAGGACCGCTCGGTGGACGACACTGACTACGTGTACCAAGAGCTCTACTGGGGCGCATTTGCTCGCTCGGTCGTCCTCCCTGCTGAAGTAGACGTGGACGCTGCAGAGGCAGAACAAAAGCATGGCCTTTTAACCATCAAGCTCCCGAAGATAAACAAAGACAGAAAGACCAAACTGAAGGTCCGCGGTTAAGCCTGCGTCTTTATTTCTTCGCCTGACGTGATACATCGCACGGTCACCTCTTGGCCGCCTTTGATGTACTGGTACCGCCCTTTTTCAAGCGGGACGCGACTCACAACCTCACAAACTCTGTGTCCCAAACGGACTTTGTCACCCTTTTTATGAGTACCGTTAAGTTTTGGATATGAGCTCCAGTTTGGGAGCTTTTTCCACTTTACAAAACCGTCAGCTGTTATTTCCATGAAACCCACGATACATCGCACTCAATTGAATGTCAACTGGTGCTGGTGAGACGGATAGGACGCTTAATACCCCACTTGATCTTGAGCCACGAGCGCTCATGAATGTAGTACAGCACGAGCTCGGTCACAAACTCAAACACCCCAATTGAAAGACTGACGAGAACGCTACCCGTAATGAGGTACGAGATGAGGAACGTATCTAGCGTGCCAATGATGCGCCAGCTTATCATCTTGAGTGTGGTGCGCGTGTGGAGCTCGATGGCCATCATGCCGTCTGCCGTAATGCCGATCGTTCGCCCATACTTCACACTAAGCCAATACCGCTCGTGTAAGTAATATAAGACTGTCTTTGTAACAATTTCAGCTATCCCGATAGACAGACCCTGCACCGGATTACCCGAAACAACGACACTAACGAGTGACGTATTTAAAAAAGAAATAAGTCTCCATGTGACGCTCTTGGCGACACTCCGCGCATGTTTTTCGCCCATCTCACTAGTATACTCGGACTTTGTGCCGGGGATCAGAGTTGCACTGATGACCCTTCGCTCTTCAGGCGAATGCTCTAACTAACTGAGCTACCCCGGCGAGTGAGAAAGAAAATGGCCACTCGTGGTCATTTTTTCGAACGAGCCGGGGGAAGCATAGCTTTCACCGGCTACTTTCCTATCCTATCATTTACTGCCCACCGACGCCAATGGACTCAAGCATCTTTTTAAAGGCGTCCATACCGCCAAATGACTCAATTTGCTTTTGTAGGTCACCTATCTGTACTTGGGCACCCGTGGTCGCCCCCTGCACCTGCTGGTACTGCTCCAGCACGTTTTCTAGGTACGGTTGGATATAGAGCCAGGTGTAGTACGGGAGCACGAAAAGGATAACAATATAGAAAACAAATTTAACGATGCCGCCCACAAACGCCGTGCGCCGCATGCTCTTCAGCATGCTGTGGTTCGACTTAACCATCTCATACATCTCTTCGAGCTTTCTCTCTTCCATCTCAAAATAATATCACTATTTTATGTGCCCGCACCTCTCGTCCTCCACTCCGGTCGGACTCGGGTAACACGTTCTCAAACCATGTGCCCCCAGCAAGAATCGAACTCACATCTTCCCCTTAGGACGGGGCTGCTCTATCCATTGAGCTATGGGGGCCGACTGTTACTCTAACACATCCGCCCTACTCGTACATTTTGTAGGTGAAGCTGTGTGTCTTAGTTTGCAGTGTGCCTGCCCACGTAAACTTGTTTGTCCCATCTTTTTTGCACGCATAGCTTACAATAGTGACCGTGTACGTTATGGTTGTCTTTCCTCGGTTCGAGGTGTGTCTGTTTTTCACTGTCCACGTGACAGTTTTAACTTGAAACAGGGCCGGCGACCCGTAGGTATAATAGTCGTCCACTTCGAGCGATTCTAAATCACGCGAATACCGACGGTCACTGGAGATTTTATATGGCCGCTTTACTGTACCTTTTTCAGACTCACTGCTTGCGGCCTCAACCTCATGCATGGACTAGGCTGCAATATGTAGAAGCTCTGAGAGCTTTTCTTTGTCGAAGCCGATGACGATATCGTTACCGATTTTAATCACGGGGACGCCCATCTGTCCGGTCATTTCTATCATTGCTTGGCGCTGTGCAAGATCTGTTGAAACGTCGTGATTGGTGTACTGCACATTATTTGCAGCAAAAAACTCCTTCGAGAGTTGGCAAAAATGGCACGTTGGGGTCGAAAAAATCTCAACTGATGGTTGTGCTGTTGGTGTGTCCATACTATTTGTTATTTATCTTCTAAGTATATCATACAGCCCTTTCCAAAAACCAGTTTTTACTTGCGTTTCTGGCTTTGGCTGCTCGCCCTTCAGGATGACGAACTCTACCTCACCCGGTTTCACCACTGGATAGCGCGCCCGTATCTCTGCTTCTACCCCGCGCTCTGTCGTCAGACTCGATACAGACGCCTCCATAGCCGATAATCGCCCCTGTACCTGTGTTTCTGCCCGCACCGCAGCACTTTTAAGCTCAGAGGCAGCTGCATAGCCCGTGTATGCCCGTATCAGTGCCCCACTCATAATCACGAGTACGGTACCCAAAATTAAGATAATCCCCCACATGAAAAACCTGCGATGCATAGACAGCATACCCATGCCTATTGTACACTCTCTCTATGCTCTTCAATAAAAAAACCAAAGGTATCATCAAAGCCATCTGGGTCGTCGTAGCCGTTTTTGTCATCATCTCGATGCTCCTCCTCTACGTCCCAGTCTTTTTCTAGCCCAAGCTCTAATCCTCTGGCTTAATGAGCTTCAGAAAGACCTCCTGTGGGATGTGCATTTTCTTGTGCTCGCCACGACGCTCCTTACCCTTCTTCTGCTTCTCCAACAGTTTCATTTTTCGCGTCACGTCGCCTCCGTACAAGTAGCCAGTAACATCCTTTTTAAACGCACTGATTGACTCAGAGGCGACGATGCGACCATCTGCACGCGCCTGAATCTTAACGACAAACTGCTGACGTGGCAGTTCTTTTTTTAAACGCTCAACCAAGGAGCGCGACTCGGTCTCGAGCCTGCGACGCGACACGATACGCGACAGGGCTGGTACCTCCTCATCAGCGACAAGAATATCAAGACGACATACCTCAGCGTCCTGCCAATCAATAAACTCATATGCGAGTGATGCGTAGCCGCTCGTCGCACTCTTCAGTGAGTCGAAGAAGCCGCGCATTAGCTCGCGAAGCGGCATATGCACCGTGAGTCGCATGCGACTATGAAACATCTCTGTCCCAAGAATCGTACCTTCATGCTCATACAATAGCTGTGTGAGTGCTGACAGATAATCGAGCGGCGTCATGATAGTAAGAGACACCCACTGTTCACGCACGTGTTCAACAGAACCATCGTTTGGAAACTGGGACGCCGTGTGAACGCGGACAGTCTCTGTACTGGTCTTAATTTCATACGTAATCGATGGCGCTGTAATGACCGGCTCTATGTTGTGCTCGCGCCGTAGCCGCTCTGTCACAATCTCCATGTGCAACATACCGAGAAAACCACAGCGAAACCCCTTACCTAAGGTTGACGAACCGTCCTCCTCAAACGACAAGGCTGAGTCTGAGAGCTTGAGTCGAAAGAGTGCATGTTTAAGGAGCGTAAAAGAATCCTGATTTTCAGGGTACATACTCGCCCATACCACCGGCTTTGGATTTTGATAGCCCGGGAGTGATACGTCCGCACCAACTGATAACGTGTCACCAACAACACCCACGGATGCCTCGCGAAGTCCGGTGACAATGTAGCCGATATCCCCCGTCCCTAATACATCTGCCTTCTGCTCTTCTGGCACCACATGTCCGAGCTCGAGTATAGTAAACCGCTTGTCGGCACCGATAAGTCGTGCGGCATTTTTTTGTTCGAGTACTCCGTCAACCACGCGAACGTATGCGACAATGCCGCGATGCTCTGAAAACGAGTAGTCAAACACGAGCGCCTGACCGCCTGCCCTACCTGACGTTTCTTTTGGTGCGGGCACACGCTTAATAAGCTCTGTAAGAAGCGTAGCGACCCCCTCGCCGGTTCGTCCAGATACATGCAAAATGTCATCGAGCTCAATACCTAATAGCTCTACCATTTCAACACTTACGTCATCTACACGCGACAGGGGCGAGTCTATCTTGGTGAGCACAGGGACGATCACGCATCCTGTGTCACGCGCCATCTGTAAAACCGCTAATGTTTGTGCCTGTACACCCTGCGTACTATCGACGAGAAGCACCACGCCCTCGACCGCAGTGAGTGCGCGTGACACCTCGTATCCAAAGTCGATGTGACCGGGTGTATCAATGAGATTTAATGTATAGTCCTGGCCGTCTACTGCAAAATGCATCTGCACGGGCTGCATCTTTATAGTGATGCCACGCTCACGCTCAAGATCCATCCCGTCAAGCACTTGATCGCGCATCTTTCGCGCGGCGACCGTGTGCGTCACCTCGAGCATACGGTCGGCGAGTGTCGACTTGCCGTGGTCGATGTGCGCGATGATTGAAAAGTTTCTAATTGTCTTAGTCGACATGGACATCATCAGTTATCGCTCCGATTTTGAGGCGAGCAGTGAAGATGCTTACGATATCACGTAATTCATTGCTTCGCAAAAGAATTAAAATACCAATCGCGATACTCATCCCCACCACTCCTGCACCAACCCCCTGCGTGAAAATCCCAAGGAATGTGTTTTGATCGACACCAGAAAGAATTTGTAATCCTCCGTATGCTCCAGCAGAACCAATGACTGCGGCGGCAAAGGTTACACCAATGGATCGAAAAAGTTCTTTATCTGGCCCGATGTCGCGCCAGACATACCAGGCGAATGCAAACAGTGCAATCCACATGGCGACTGCATATCCACCCGCGAGCATAATAACCTCTGCGTTTGGAACATTTGAAATTTTAAATAACGACTCGACAAAATAGCGTACAAACGGCTCAGCACGAAATAGATGGATACCTGCAAGCGAAATAACTATAGAGCCAACTGCGGCGGCGACATTAATAGTGATAGCTACACCTCCTCGCTCTAGCGCGTAGTACGCACGAGAAAAAAGAAGGAGTATCGCCTGCGGAGCCAACGACGCCGCAAAGAGTGCGAGAAGCGCCGCGGTGAGGCGCGTATCGTCCCACGAGAACTCACCAGAACCCAAGATGACACGGACAAACTGTGCACGAAGCACAATAAGGAACGCACCCGCAACTATCATCCACAAAAGTACGTGTCGGACAGACGCCCACAACTCGCGTGCAATTTTTTCTCGATCAGAGGTCCGCAGTTCTGCAATTGCAGGAAAAAGCGCCGCCGCATACGAGACACCGATAACCGCGAGTGGCACCGCGTGCAAGTTTTGTGCAAACGTGACCGCGGACAAGGCCCCCGCCCCAGAACGCGACGCCAAAAATGCGAACACAATCATGACTCCCTGATTTGAAAAAAGTGCAAGCGAACGCGGCACCGATGGAAGAATCACTGCATACAACATTTCAACAAATCCGACACCGGGCACTGTAAACG
>JBDKFU010000068.1:0-3065 GCA_039798565.1 Candidatus Parcubacteria bacterium | reverse complement strand
ACCGTTGCAAACCAGCTCGGCATAAGTGCAACCGGCAGAAAAGCACCGCCCAGAAGCATCACTGTTTTGTCGATAATAAAGACGAACGGCTCAGAATCATTTATCCATAACGCAGGTAAGGATGCTGCAACAAACATACAGCCAGATATTGCGGTACCAAGCACAGCAAGCACAACCCACCACACAGCATCTTGCACTCCAAACGATAACGATGACATATCAGCAAATATATACACAGCAAGCAGTGCAACGAATATGGACGGGACAATGTTTGCAGAGACATACCCAACATGCTCGACAATCAGTCTGCCGATATATGAGTATGGCTTGATGAGTGCAACCTCCAAGTCGCCCCGCTGTATATCGCGCAATATACGATAAAAAACCTTTCTAAACGAAAGCGCATTCATTACCTGGTACGTCGCCAAAGACGCGAGCGCTGCTGCGAGTGTCATCTCAATTCGCTCCCCAACATAGCTGTACGCATAGGTGTAGATAGTAAAAATAAAAAGCATACGGATACCTGCGGTCGAAACAGAAGCAATGGTACGCGCCGGGTATTGTAGGGCGTCCAAAAGCGCCATACGAAAAAACATGGAGTAAGCGCGAATACTATGGAGCATGACTGTACAGTTCGCTAATAACTTCTTCGAGTGGTGGATCCTCAATAGAAATATCCGAAATGTCAGTGCTCATCAGTGCCGGCAGTATAGACGCGACACTCGTCCGGGCGGTATCAAGTTCAATAAGAAATTCTCCGTCTTCATTCTTCACGACGTGCGCAGCGTCTGGAAGTGAAACAGAAAGCGACTCGCCTTCGTGTATGACGCGGATGATCTTTCTTTTCAGAAAGTTTTTTGAAAGCTCTGCCGTCAAACCGTCGAAAGCGAGAGAACCATTGTTCACCACGATCGTGCGGTTCGTCACGGACTCAATGTCGCCCGCATCGTGCGAGGTTAAGAAAATGGTTGTCCCCAATTCACGATGTATATCCTTAAGCGTCTCCCGCAGCGCGCGTTTGGCGACTACATCGAGCCCGATGGTGGGCTCGTCGAGAAAAAGTATATCCGGCTCATGCAGGAGCGACGCGGCCACCTCGGCGCGCATACGTTGACCTAAAGACAATTTACGAACAGGCTGATCAAGAAAAGAACCGAGATCAAACGAGTCTATAAGCCTTTTTGACCGCACCGTGTACGCGCCGCGTGGCACATCGTACACTGCCGCTAATAGTTCGAACGAATCGGTGAGCGGCAGATTATACACAAGTTGTGATCGCTGACCAAACACAGAGCCGATGCGCATCGCTAATTTTTTTCTCTCGCGCTGTGGAGAAAAACCGAGTACAGAAATGTCACCAGACGTTGGATGAAGTATCCCCGTGAGCATTTTTATCGTCGTCGACTTTCCTGCACCGTTTGGACCAATAAATGCAACGGATTCTCCTCTCTCTACTGAAAAAGTGATGTCATTAACTGCACGCACACACTTTGTGTCAGGAACAAAAAAATTAGCAATAATACCCTTATCTGGATTTCGTACTGAAAAACGGTACTCTTTTATGAGACCCTGCACTGATATTGCTGACATTGATACAGTGTACCAAACTACCCCTGCATCATTTTCTGTAGGTCAGCTTTGTAGGCCATCATGACCTGCTGGGTCGCGGCCATCTGGGATTGCCCGCTTTTTACTTTCTGCTGTATTTCCTCAAGAATCTTTTTAAAAAAGTCAGGATTCTTCTCGATGGCAGCCATCAGCTTTTCCTGCACATCTTTGGGCAGATTCTTCAGCTGTCGCTGAAGCATCATTTTCATGAAAAAATTACCAAACATAAAGACACTATACTACATTACTCCCACGGTGTGCGACGCCTGCCATGGGGCGCATCATAATCAATTTGAGTAGGCAGTGGCTTACTGTTATTCCAATCCATCTTGCACTTGAAACACATATGGTTAGTATCGAGGAGGCCGCGGACCCCACACGCACACCGTCCCTCTGTGCCATGCACACTCAGGTGTATGGCATCAGCCGCCTCAAAGATTCTTCGCATCTCTATACTCATAGTGAGTTTTTTAAAGAAGTACGGTGACCTGATTGTGAGACGTCTCTAAAACGCCACTCATTACATCAAACTTTTGTTCGCCCTCTTTGGTTGTAACGGTGAGAACCCCCGGCTTCAGTGTCACGACCAATGGCTCGTGATTACCGAGTACCGTTATTTGACCTGCGGTCGTTGGCGCCGTCAACGAGATGACGTCACCCTGAAAAAGGTTTTCATGAACGCGCGCGACGATCGCCTGCATATAGAGATGATACAGCATATTACGGCATTCTGCTATTTGATATTCCACCAATACGTGTTATTATATTATGATACACTGTTTCTACATGTCATACGCATCACTTATAGGCACCGAGCTTCGCCGTGCCGCACGCAGCCTTGGAACCGCAGGAAGACTCGGCATTACCTATGTTCGTTCGCACCCTCGAAAATTTGGTGCGGGCCTCCTTGCACTTATTATTGCTGGCGTTGCACTTTCTTTCTTACTCCCCTCAGCTACCGACTCACCAATCGATGAGCGCAGAAGCGTGACCCTCACTACCGCAAACGAGACAGGGAGCGAGTCGTTGGTTGCTATCGGCGAGGTTAAATCTCTCCGTGAGGCTGAAGTATCCATTGGACAGCCTGGTCGCGTTACTGGCATCTATTATAGTCTCGGCGACGCAGTCGGTCGTGGCGCAATCATCGCAGAAACCGAGAACAGCCGCGAGCGCGCTGGCGTTTCAGCTGCAGAAGCGACACTGCAAAAAGCAAAAAGCGGTGTGGCGTCGCAATCGATAACCGAGGACCAGGCACGCGCCGCAGTCGAATCACAAATCGGGTCATCGCGGGCAACGCTTGCGAGCGCATATGCGGCGATTGATGACGCGATCCGCAGAAAAACTGACGACATGTTTTCGAACCCCACCAGTGTTAACCCAACGCTAAACGTCCAGACCTCAAACAGTAATCAGAAAAATATCGCCGAAACCGGCCGTGGTGCGATGACACCAATCCT
>JBDKFU010000067.1:0-6750 GCA_039798565.1 Candidatus Parcubacteria bacterium | reverse complement strand
ATATGGGTGGCTATCAGGCGCGTAGACTTGTTACAAAAGTAAAACGTGCAGACGGCACCGTTGATTTTGTACACATGAATGACGCGACACTTGTTGCGAGTCCGCGTATGCTCGCTGTGCTGATTGAAAACTATCAAATGGCTGACGGTTCAATACGTGTCCCCAGAGTGTTGCAGGAGTACGTTGGGAAGGAGGTGATACAGAAGGCATAAGCTATGGCAGTAAAAAAGGTAGCCCTTGGGCAGGCGCGCATACCGCTTACTGAGCGACGGCGGAGAAAGAAAATGCGCTTCGCAGGCCTCATCGCGAGCCTCATTGGTGTGTGCCTTATTTTTGTATATGCCTCGATGCATTTTTCATGGATACGAATTTCAGAGACCGTGTTTGACGGTAATACGCACGTGACTGATGAACGACTGCAGGCAGTTGTTGATGCTGAGACACAGGGGAGATACTGGTTTGGCATACCACGCGCGAATACAATCTTTGCACCGATCTCGAGTATCCACGAACGTGTGGCGTCCATCCCCCTTGTTGCATCAGCTACTGTCTCTCGCCGCTCGCTAACGTCGCTCACCGTGAATGTTGTCGAGCGCACACCCATCGCACTGTGGTGCGCGACTGACTGTTATCTCATGGATGTTGGCGGATACATTTATAGCGCCGTATCGTCTGACTCCAGTGCCCAGGCGCTTCGTCGCTATAGCGGACAGGTTGCTACTGCACCCATTGGCTCTACGTATCTGAATGGAGGATTTGAATCTTTGCATACATTTGTGCAGCTTGTCGAACAGACAACGGCCCGCTCAATCGCTAGTGTGCATGTTGAGGGTACCGATGTGTCGCTTACCTTGAGTACGGGGGGTGACATCCGCTTTGTACTTTCAGATATAGATCAATCGCTCGCTGACACGATGGGCTCTGTCATGACCTCATCAAAATTTGATACTACAAAAGCTCTTAACTATGCGGATTTTCGCTTTATTCCACGGGTAGTGGTAAAGTACCGCGACTAGTATGAGTTTCTGGGATACGACTGCGCGGCCGATATTTGTGCTCGCGCCAATGGCTGATGTTACTGACGCGGCGTTTCGTCGCGTTATCGCAAAGTATTCAAAAGTAGCTGATGGTGTTCCATATATTACTTGGACTGAGTTTGTCTCTGCAGACGGATTGGCGCGCGCACCAGAGGAGGGAAAAAAGAAGTTACTCGCTGACCTGATGTACACAGATGCAGAGCGGCCCATAGTCGCACAATTCTTTGGTTCAAACCCAGAGAACATGGAGTATGCAGCACGCTTGGCGCATGAGCTTGGCTTTGATGGTGTCGACATCAATATGGGGTGTCCTGATAAAAGTATAGAAAAGCAAGGTGCGGGCGCTGCACATATAAAAAATCCTGTACGCGCACGAGAGGTTATTGCTGCTGCGATACGGGGCGCACAGGGCCTTCCTGTCTCAGTTAAAACACGACTGGGCTATAACAAAGACGAACTCGAAGAGTGGCTCCCAGTGTTACTCGAATCAGGACTAGCCGCAGTGACTATACATGCACGCACGAGAAAAGAGATGTCATTAGTTCCTGCGCGATGGGAGCGGGTGCAGCGGGCGGTAGAAATACGAGACGAGATGAAGTCCTCGACACTTATTTTAGGAAATGGTGATGTACAAAATGTCGCCCACGCACGAACGCTCATTGCAGAGACTGGTGCTGATGGGGCGATGTTGGGCAGAGCGATTTTTGGTAACCCGTGGCTTTTCTCAAACCACGTACCGACCTTAGAGGAAAAACTGAATGTTATGGTCGAGCACACCAAATTATTTGAGGAGCTCCTGCCGCACAAATCATTTATGATAATGAAAAAGCACTACAAAGCCTATGTGAACGGCTTTGACGGGGCGGCCGAGCTTCGCGCTGAGCTTATGCAGGCCTCCGACGCTCTGCATGTTGAAGCGATCGTGACTCGGTGGTTGGAATAATGGTAGTATAGTGTCTGATGGCAGGAGAGCAACGGCAGTTTAGTCAAAAAAGATTGAACGCGATGGAGCTCGCGCAGAGAACGATGCACGACAGATGGAACAGGCGGCGCGGGTGCACGCATTCACATTGTCCAGAAGGCTGCGACCATCCGCAGCCGTTTTTGCATAAAGGCTCGCTCATATGCGGTGTCTGCGCAATTCAAGGTAATGTCGTAACGAAGATGGTGCCATGTATGCCTGAAATCTGCGATTAGTGCACGGGACGCATCTTGCTATACTTGAAGCATGGCAGAGATGGCGCTGTATAGAAAGTATCGTCCTAAAACATTCAAAGATGTGGTAGGGCAGGGGCACGTCGTATCCGCACTGCAAGGCGCGCTCAAAGAGGGAAATAGCGCACACGCGTATCTTTTTTATGGCTCTCGCGGCACGGGTAAGACATCAGTCGCGCGTATTTTGGCGCACGAGCTTGGCGCTAGTGACGCCGACATTCATGAGATAGACGCGGCTACCTACACCGGCGTTGATAACATCAGAGCGCTCCGCGAAGAAGCAGCGACGATGCCGTTTGAGTCAAAGCGAAAGGTCTACATCGTCGACGAGGTGCACATGCTGTCAAAGGGGGCGTTTAATGCGTTCTTAAAACTCCTCGAAGAGCCGCCATCGCACGTATCATTTATTTTAGCAACCACAGAACTAGATAAAGTGCCCGACACCATTCAATCTCGCTGTCAGGTTTTCACGTTCAAAAAGCCGATCCAAAAAGATATCGTTGATACGGTGATTAAAATTGCAAAGACTGAGGGCTTTACCCTTGAAAAGTCATCTGCAGAGCTTGTCGCACTTTTGGCTGACGGTTCATTTCGTGACTCGCAGTCGATTTTGCAGAAAATATTAAGTGCGTCGAAAGATAAAAAAATTAGTATTGAAGAGGTGGTGCAGGTGACCGGTGCGCCGCGCATCGAAATTATTAATGACATTATCTCCGCTCTTGCTAAAGGGGATAGTAGTGGTGCGTTGACGGCAGTGCGCACTGCGGTAGCGCAGAGCGCGGACATCTCAGTTTTGCTCATGATTCTTATCGATCGTGTACGTATGCTACTCATGGTCCGCTATGCGCCAGCTATCGGTGGCGCGATGCTGAACGACCTGTCTGATGTCGAACAGGCAATGTTGAAAGAATTAGCAGGTGATGCGCAGAGCAAAATTAATTCAGAAACACTTCGCAAGTTGCTTATCGCGAGCACTGAGACATCACGCTCGCCGGTGCCAGAACTTCCGCTTGAGCTGGCTATCATGGAGCTTGTAGGGCCTGCGGTATCATAGTAGTGTTGGTAGGGTAGAACAGTCCGGGATCGTCTAACGGTAGGACAGCGGCCTTTGAAGCCGTTAATTGGGGTTCGAGTCCCTGTCCCGGAACAAACGAGCGAAGGCGAGTGCGGCACCCTGCGTCAGCAGACGGCGGGTACAAGCATATTGACTTTTATACATAGAGGTGGTATAATAGAATATATGGCATTTTTTGAAGACAAAAATCGATTTATCACTTATGCCGCAAAGGAGAAAAAGAAGATGTGTCCTTCGTGTCATAAAGAATTGATTCCAATTGACGATGACGAATGCGACACCTGTCGTTGGGGTAAGGGTGATCCAGCTCGATAGTTAGTCCGGGTTTTTTCTCTTATATACTAGATGGATGAGGCGCGTTAAAAACGTGATTATTAAGTACTGGCTTGCTGCTGTCATTGTGCTGGTACTTGGTGCTGGTGGCTATTGGTATATAGAAGCATCACAAGGATCGGTGCAGGTACATGTGGTGACGCGCGGGACGTTTGTCCAACAGGTGTCTGTGTCCGGTACGGTGATGGCCGATCGCGAAGCTGATCTCGGGTTTGTGCAGGGTGGGCGTGTAGCGTCAGTACTGGTAGCAGAAGGGCAAAAGGTGAGCGCTGGCTCTGTGCTTGCGACCATTGAAAATGATGATGCGCGTGCATCGTTATTACAGCGTCAGGCAGCGCTAGATCGTGCACGAGCTGAACTAGCGTCGTTGAAGCGCGGCACACGACCAGAAGAGCTTTCTGTTTCAGAATCAACGCTACGCGGAGCCGCAGCGACTGTGCAGTCCGCACAACAATCAGTCGTTGATAGTTTGCTCGAGGGATACTCTGATGCCGATACTGTAATTCGCACTACCGTTGATAAAATGTTTAGTAATCCAAATTCGAACGTACCGCAATTCATCGTGCAAACGAGCGAGTCAGGAAAGCGCGTACTTATCGAGACGCTGCGTGGCAGTGTAGGAAACGAACTTGAGGCATGGTCTACAGATACATTGACGCTCAATGTTGAAACTGCAAGTGGGGTACCTGCAAGCGTCGCTCAGGCGCGCCTGACAAATATAGCAACATTGCTCGCACATCTTTCTACGGCGCTTGGTGGTGCAATCCCGACAACACAGACGACACAAACAATCATTGACGGCTATAAAGCAGAAGTGGGGGCGGCACGAGTCATCATCAACGCGGCGATATCAGAGCTCAGCACGCGTGTCTCAACAGTGAACGATACGATCATCGCCCTTGAAACTGCACGAAAGAACGATGCGCTACTGCGTGCTGGGGCGTCGGCTGAAGATGTGCGTGCACTCGAGGCGAGCGTTGCAGCTGCAGCGGCTGATGTTTTGCAGGCCTCAGCAGTACTTTCAAAGACAGAAATCCGTGCACCATTTAGTGGCACGGTGACTAAGGTTATAGCAAAAGTTGGTACCATTGCTGCCGCGAATGTACCCCAAGTATCTCTCATTGGAGGCGGCATTTATGAAATAGAGAGTTACGTCCCCGAGCTCTCAGTATCACTAGTAAAGGTCGGCGATCCAGCGCGTGTGACCTTCGACTCGTATGGCGAGGATGTCGCTTTTCAAGCAACGGTTTCGTCGGTGGATATCGGCGAGACGATACGCGATGGTGTCGCCACATATCGAACGGTCTTAACGTTTTCTGAAAATGATAGTCGGATTAGAAGTGGTATGACTGCAAACATTGGCATCACCGCGCTCACTAAAGAGGGGGTTATAGCTATACCACAGGGCCTTGTTAAAAAGTTTGATGGCATCGCGAGCGTACAGGTGGAAACGCCGCAGGGAGTCGAGGAGCGTGTAGTCACGACTGGCGCAGTGTCATCTTTGGGTAGTGTCGAGATACTTACTGGACTTAATGAAGGTGACCGCGTGATTATAGAGTAGACATGTTTCGCCCTCTTACCATACGCATAGGATTGTATCTCGCGATACGACAGCTACGACGTGCCTCTCTCTGGACGACATCGCTCATTATTTTTGTGATGGTACTGACATTTTTAAATCTCGTTGTTGTATCGGGAATTTTGGTTGGCCTTTTGCAAGGGGCGATTGACCAGCAGCGTATCCAGTACACGTCAGATGTTATTATCTCGTCACTTACTGACAAAAAGTTCATAGAAAATAGTCAAAATGTTATCTCGCTTGTCGAGTCGTTGCCACAGGTTGAGTCGGTGACCGCACGATACCGCGAGGCCGGTATTGTAGAAGCGAATTATAAAACGAGACGAGAGACAGATAAACCAAACACTGCGACTGCACAGTTGGTCGGCATCGACCCACGAAATGAGAATACGGTCACTGGTATCGGGCAGTACATTATTGAGGGATCGTTTATTGAGCCGGGGGATTATGATCAGGTGGTCATTGGTTCCTACTTATTAAAACAGTATCTGCCTGTTGAGAGTCCTAACTTTTCATCGCTAGAAAATGTCGGCGTGGGTACAAAAATCAGAATGCGCGTGGGTGACGTATCGCGCGAAGTAACGGTAAAGGGGATTTTAAAAACAAAAGTTGATGACCTTTCTCTGAGTGTCTACATGGTTGATACACAGTTTCGCGGGCTTATAGGACGCGGTGACGGTAATGTGGATGAGATTGCAATTAAAGTCATGGCAGGTGTAGACCCGCGCGAGGTACGCGATGCACTGATTCGCAGTGGGGTGGGGCAGTCCGCGCGCGTGCAGACATACGAGGATGCGCAGCCACAGTTTTTAAAAGATATCATTGAGACCTTTAGCATGTTGGGCGCTGCCTTTTCGTCGATTGGGCTGGTGGTTGCATCGATCACGATTTTTATTGTTGTGTTCATCAACGCTCTAACGAGACGAAAGTTTATTGGCATCTTAAAAGGTATCGGCATATCAGGTGCAGCGATCGAAGTGTCCTATGTCATCCAGTCTATTTTTTATGCAGTGGTTGGTTCTGCGGTGGGCCTTTTGCTCGTGTACGGTGTGCTCGTGCCCACCATTGCACGAAACCCAATCGACTTTCCATTTTCTGATGGAATACTGGTTGCGCCGCTCGACGAAACGCTGTTTCGCGTTGGACTTTTAATTGTAGCGACGGTTATCGCGGGGTACATACCGGCATGGATGATTATTAGAAAAAATACGCTCGACTCCATTCTTGGTCGAAACTAGTATGCTACACACAAAAAATCTAGTTAAGACGTACGTCAACGGTACCCTTGAAACTAAGGTGCTTCGCGACATAAATTTGTCTGTCGAGGCGGGCGAGTTTGTCGCTATTATGGGGAGAAGTGGTGCTGGAAAATCGACACTGCTCTATCAACTCTCGCTTCTTGATAATCCGACGTCGGGCTCGGTGAGTATCAATGGTATTAACACAGAGCGCATGAGTGCAGAGGAAAAGTCGAACATTCGACTGAATACGTTTGGCTATGTGTTTCAGGA
>JBDKFU010000066.1:0-11372 GCA_039798565.1 Candidatus Parcubacteria bacterium | reverse complement strand
TTTCTGTGAGCTCTTCTTTCGCCTCTTTCGCCCCAGCCACATCTGCAAACGTCACACGTTGTGCAGAGTCGCGCGGATCTATCATGCGCGCCTTTGACTGACCAAAGGTGAACGCCTGCATACCGGCGCCGCGCACCTGCCGCGACAAGAACCACACAAACACACCAATCAAGATGAGCGGGAGCAGTATCGGCGCGAGCGAGAAGAACCAGTATTTAAATCCAGACTCATCTTTAATCTCTATCGCGATAGGTGCAAGCTCAGCACCCGTGAGCCCGAGGTTTGCAAGTGACGTTGAAAGTGATTCGTCGCTCTCTTTTTTTGCTTCTTTCTTAGTGCCGTCTCGATACGCGATATCGAGCGAATCGCCAGCTATAGTGATGCGTTCAACGATGCCCGCACGAATATCTGTTGCTACAGCAGAAAGTGGTACCAGCAATGTGTCTTCACCGGAATCCCAAAAATAGGAGTACGCTGCCGAAAGCACGAGGAGCACCAGAATAGCGGTCGTGAGTCCCCCGCCCCAATCTGACCCCGTCGTCGGCACACGCGGCATCCACCCGTCGCGACCACCGCGCTTCTTATTGTCTTTCATGACCACTTTCGGTTGGGGAGTCTTTTTCAAATCTACCTCATTCATCACGCTATTATATAGTGAATGGGCCCAAATAGAAAGATTGCTCTCGTCTTATCCGGGGGTGGTATGAAGTGTGCGTACACCGCGGGTGTACTTACTGGGCTTGCACACACGTATCCGCGTTTTGTGCCAGACATCATCATCGCAGAGAGTGGCTCGGCTGGAAGCGCCACGTACTATACGACCGGCCAAGAACGTCATGGGCTCACGACCTGGCTCACCCTCGCTGATGATAAAAAGTTTTTTTCGTACTGGCGGCACCCCATGATGGACATAGACTATCTCGTTGATGACATTTTTATGAAGCGGCACCCGTTTGACCTCGAGGCGCTACGTCGCTCGACAATTGATATCACCTTCCCCCTTCTTGATGTTCACTCTGGTGCAACCAAGTACATTTCTCCCAAGCCGCCACAGAACACCTACGCGGTGGTGAAAGCGGCAAAAGCCATCCCGGTGCTCTACGGAAAGACAATACGCATTGATGACGGCGAGTATGTCGATGGGGGTTTTGGATCGTACATCAGCGATCATGTGCTCGAGGCCGAGCGACGCGGCGCGACCGACATAATCGTCGTGCGCGTTGATAATGGGCCCGGACAGCTCATGCGAACTGCGTTTAAACTGTTTGCTCGTTTTGGTAAAAAGCGCATGCCAATTTTTGCGCGTGCCGCGCACCAAGAGCTCGCGCGCATCCGCCCGGTGACCGCACACAGTGCCACAAACATGATTACGCTCGTGCCCTCACAACGACTCAGCCTTTCACTCACCTCGACAGGACGACTTGCTATTCGCACAGCGATTAACCAAGGATTTGACGATCTCGTCATGCATCCTGAGATTGAAACGCTCCTCAGATCATGACTATCTTTTCACGATTCGTTGGCTACTCAGTGCTTGGCACATCAGCATTCGCGGTTGACCTTGGACTAATTTATATTTTTTATGAAATCGTCGGCCTTGCATACACCATAAGTGTGCCGCTCGCCTTTCTTATCGCTACCAGCATCCACTACGGTGCGGCACGCGCACTCGTCTTTCATGACACGACTCGCCCACTCGGCTCTGGGTATCTTTTCTTTATCTGTATTATGGTGACGAACGCTCTCATTATCACTGGGCTGGTCTATCTGCTGGTTGAGTACGTCGAGATGAATTTGTACATCGCACGCATCGGAGTCGCTGGCATTATCGGCCTCGTATCTTTCTACATGAATGCGCGATACAATTTCAAAGTATGGCGCTCGTAGAGAACAAAAAGGCCAGACTGGAGTATGAAGTCCTCGATACCTACGAAGCGGGTATGGAGCTCTTTGGCCACGAGGTGAAGGCCCTACGGGCTGGAACGGCGAGCCTGGCCGGCGCGCACGTGGTCGTGCGCGCCGGTGAGTGCTACCTGGTCGGGGCGACCATAAGCCCCTACCAGATAGGTAATACGCCAAAATCCTATGAGCCAGACCGTACGAGGCGTCTCTTATTGAGCAAAAAGGAGCTTCGCGAACTAGACCACAAAGCCAGCGAGAAGGGCTTGACAATTATACCACTATCGGTGTATAATAGTAAGCGGCGGTTAAAGCTCGGAATCGCGGTTGCTCGGAAGAAGAAAAAGTACGACAAACGCGAAGACCTTAAAGAGCGCTCTGCCCGCCGCGACATCGACCGCACCTTGAAAAATACATAACTCTGGTCAACTGCTCCAAGAGCGTGGATGAGGCTCCACGCCCTTGGAGGGGGTGACCAGATTCGACAAAGGAATTCCTTTCAATTCTGCTGTGTGGTGAATGTTGGAGAACACCTAAAATCTCGAACAACGATACATGCAACTGTATCACCATATTTCTCTAAGTCTTCGGACCTAGAGTTTGCGTACGCTTAAACAGCCTACGCTTCGTCATCCACTCGACTTCAGATAGGGTGGCTCTGATGTCATAACATCTGGATATGATGAATCACTGCTCAAGATTCATATGAAGCACGAGCTCGGTACGACGCCATTCTGTTCATCTCGAGTCGGCGTACTTAAAACATAAGATGTACTACACACGGTAGATCGGGTTGAGAGACCTTCTTTGGACGAGAGCTCACTACTCTCCACCTCCACATATTTCAAAGCGCCTACGGGCGCTTTTCCTATTGTGGACCAGGGGGGTTGCTATATTGCCCTACCAGGCGTATAGTCTGTCAGTCCATACGGCGGTTCAACTTTTTACTATCTCGGGGCAGCCCTTAGGTAGCAAGAAATTGGTACGTCCCGGACGTTATTATTCACCGCTATTATGTATGTCTGTTGAAGAAAATCGCATTATTCGTACTGCATCCACTGGTCTCATTATTCGCCCACGCGGACTTACTCGAGAGCACAACACGTGTATAGACTCAAAACTCGACCCAATCCGTGGCGACGCACAGGCATCCCCCGGGGGTAGCTTTGTGTGGGGTAACTATCTTGGACGTTCGGACGATGCAACTGCAGCGAGACTCCGTGGAAACGGTGTACGTGCCACCTCATACCACCCAAACTGCGGCATGGCTAAGGTCGCAGCAGAAAAAGCGCTCGGCCATAGTGTAAGTCCGTCTGACGCGGACGAGTGGGCCGCACAAACAACAAAAAAAGCAGCGAAAAAACATGGATTTGGCGTCATTGGTTTTAAAAAATCCGACATGTGCGACTGTCCCGACAACTCATCGATTCACATTATACGACCCGGTGTCAGAAACGCTCCGATGAGCGGATTTAGAATCAACAGCATTACTCAAAATCCAGTGGAGGCAGAGAAAATAGCGCGGGCGGTCGCTGCGAGTCGTGGCGCCACTGATGTTAAAACATTCATTCATTCTACGAGCCAGAAAGATGCTGACAAATTTAAAGCTCGTCTCGGCCACTCTAATGTGCAAACAAACATTGTTAAGCGTCGCTCATAACGTATACTAGTATTGATGCGCACTGCTGATATGAGTGGACACACCGAAACACTTGAGGGCGGTATAGACCAACTTCAAAAAGAAGAGAAAGTCGGCATACAAAACCACATCAACTCTATTGATGCAAAACGGGCGCTCACAAAGCCGACGCGCTGTTCATGCTGTGACGGCCGTATAGACTCAACCAAAGCAAACCGCGAGGGCGCCATTCGCCTCCCCGGCTCTGTGGTCCTCCTCCCAGAATCCGAGTGGCCTGCACAAGCAAAGCGCTTCCGCGCGCTCGGCATCACGACCATAGACTCACACGAGGACTGCGGTGCCGCTGGCATGGCATATGAAAAACAGTTTGGTAAGAAGGGCTCACCCGCACAGATTGATGCGTATGCCGAGGAGCGTGTGCGCCACTTTTGTAAAACGCAGGGATTCCACTTTGGAAAACACATCACCAAGCACGATATGGCGAGCGAGCACCACAACGAACTCGTCCTGTACTACGACGCGAGCCCGGCAGGGATGAAAAAGTTTGAACAGTCTGCACTTCGAGGCCAGCTTTCACAAGGGTTTGCACTGACAGAAAGCGGGTCTGACAATCCGCATGCGCACCTATTAGCCCTCATCGGCATCGCATTTAGTAAGCACGGGTCTGCAGAAGCAGCGCTCAAGCGTGGCGTCAAGTTTAAAGTTCGCGTCGTTGCACCTACATCTGCACTTCTTGTATCAAAGAGGCACGAACTCACCGAAGTAATTAAGAATTCAGAATATGCAGACAAGGTCGATGTGGATGGATTCGTCATCAACGGGTGGCGATAGCTCTACCTACGTGATACACTACGGTATACATTTCCCTTGAGTACCAAACGCATAAACATTAATACGCAGATACGCGCGCCAGAACTCCGCGTCATCGGTGCAAAAGGAGAAAACCTCGGCATACTCCCACTCAAAGACGCACTCGACGCGGCTGCGACAGCCGGTCTCGACCTTATTGAAATATCCCCCACCGCTACCCCGCCCATAGCCAAAATCATGGACTATGGTAAGTACCAGTACCAAGAGCAGAAGAAAGAGCGCGAAGTAAAGGCGAAAAGCCACATCACCGAGACTAAGTCTATCCAGATCACCGTCACCGAGGGCGAGAACGACCTGATGCGCAAAGCAAAGAGCGCCGCTGACTGGCTCAAGGAGGGCCACCGCGTCAAAATCGAGCTCTATCTCAAAGGACGCTATAAGTACATGAACCAGGACTTTCTAAAGGAGAAACTCGACCGTTTCGTCCTCCTTATCCCGGGTGATTACAAGATAGCAGAGCCTGTAACCCGGGGTCCCAAGGGCTTTTTGGTGACTATAGAACGAAGTGGTAAAAAGTAACCCCCTGTGGTAGGATACATGGGGTATGAAGACAAATAAGGCATTCGCAAAGCGCATCCGTATAACCAAAAAAGGTAAGCTTATAGCGCGTAATCCGGGACAGAACCACTACAACTCAAAGGAGTCGACCTCTACCCAGACCAACAAAAAGCGTTCGCAGCAGCTCACCATGAATCGCGTCTATCGGTCTCAATTTTTAGCCGGCAAATAATACATATATGGCACGCACCAAAGGAGGTCCTAAGGCAATGAAGCGCAGGCGCAATATCCTGTCACAGGTAAAGGGGTATCGCTTTGCACGTTCAAAAAAGAAGAAGGCTGCTCTTGAAGCGATAAAGCACGCGGGTAAGTACGCATTTGCTGATCGCCGCGCCAAGAAGCGCACCATGCGCGGTCTCCACATCATCAAGATAAACGCGGCACTCCGCGCGAACGGCTTTAAGAACTACGCGACCTTTATCGACGCTATGAAAAAGAAGGGTGTCACCCTAAACCGCCTCGTCCTTTCACAAATCGCTGAGACTCGTCCAGAGGTCTTTGCACGAATCATTGCACAAGTAGTCAGTTAGTATGGAATTTCGCCCTCGACGTCTCCTCCTTCCGGCTGCGCTGGTTGTGGGTGGGGTCGGGGCTTTTGCTTTGTCACAAAAAGACAACTGTCACCGCACTGTTGAAAGCGACCTTGCTTTTGTCGCTGGGCCGGGGCGTCAAGATTTTTGTAACGCAATCCCCTATCTCGAACGCACCTCAGGTCGCCAGATAACTCCACAGGAGTGCGACCAAGCAGTACAAGACCAAGCTGCATTTTTGAAAAAACAAAAACGCTGTAATTAGACACAGGGCATATCTTGCGCTTCATGAAGACGGGGCGTATAGTTCTGTAATCTATGGCGATTGAAAAACTCGGCGCGTTAGCGATTGCAGCACTCGCGGTAGCGCCAACACAAAAAATAAGTAACCCGCGTGCTAACTGCATTCAGATAAGCGAAATACGCGAGGTGGCAGAGAGTATGTATGCAGCATCCTGTAGAAAAACAACAGTTACAAAAGGCGTTTCAATGGTCGTCCCAGTTAAAAGCCGCGAGTGTGACAGTCTTGGTAAGTTAGTTGCACAGAGCGTTCGCGCAGAAAAAAAGTACTGTAGAAAGTCAGAGCAGGCGAAAAATTAACCTCTTACAACTCTACAACCTCCCCTTCTCGGGGGATGTGCGCGGGGATACCGAGGAATCCTGAGATGCGCTGTGCGAGAAATGTCGACGCTTCGGTCTCACCAAGAACGACAAATGCTTTTTTGGGTTTGATTGCTTCTGCAAACTGCAGCAAGTCATCTCGGTCAGCATGCGCACTGTAGCCATCCACAACTTCTACGTGCGCACGTACGCGTACTTTTTTATGATTGATATCTACAACGCGCGCACCATCTCGGATACGCCTGCCGAGTGAACCAGCGACTTGATAGCCGACGAGCAGCACGGTAGTGGATGGATTACCGAGATAGCGCTCCTCATGATGGCGGATTCTTCCCCCGTGGCTCATGCCTGCGCCAGCGATAATAACCTTTGGTGTCGGCGCGTGATCGATGGCACTAGATGCCTCTTTATTGACGGTGACTTTAAGTGAGCGGAACGAGAACGGATCGTCGCCTTTTGCTAGCGCACCCTTGATATCATCACGCAGGTATTCTGGATTATCACGATAAATACGCGTCACCTTGTCTGCAAGTGGCGAGTCCATATAGACCGCGACGTCGGGTATGGTGCCCGCCTTCATCATCGTTTCAAGCGACGACAAAATAATCTGCGTCCGCTCGAGCGAAAACGCAGGGATGAGGAGTACACCGTTATTCTTCACCGTTCGCCGTACCGCCTCTGCAAGCATGGCGTCAGAGACAGCCTTGTCACCATGCGCGCGATTACCGTACACCGACTCGGTCACGAGGTAATCAATATGTTCGGGCACCTCCCTATCGGGTACGAGTATCGCGGGTGTACGTCCAAGGTCACCGGTAAACAACAGCTTCGTTCCATGAATATCAAAAACGATAAGTGCCGAGCCGACGATGTGTCCTGCGTTGTACATGGTTGCAGTTATGCCCTCAGCGATATCAATTTTTTGGTGATATGACACAGCGGTGACGCGCGCCATCGCGGGGGCTATGTCATCAAGAGCATAGAGTGGCTTTTGGTGACAACGCTCAGCATCTTTTGCAATTAGTTGTACCGAGTCTTCGAGCATCACCGGCATCAAATCTGCCGTCGGATGCGTTGCGTATGCCTTTCCTTTAAATCCAGCGAGTACAAGCTTGGGGTACAAACCAATATGGTCCGCATGCGCGTGTGTAAAGAACAGTGCGTCCACCGTCGCTGGGTCATAGATAAACGGCTCAGCGTTTGGCGACTCACATAAAGAACCTGCGGTTCCCCCACCCTGCGACAGCCCACAATCAACGAGAAAGCGCACCGTCTTCTCTCCAGTGACCGTTACAAGGAAGTTTGACCCGGTGACTCGGCGTGCTCCGCGCGCAAAGGTAATTGAGATTTTAGAATCCACCCACTCACTATAGCGCATAGGACCACAGCACCAACGGTATCTGCAACGACATCAAGTACAGTATCGAGTGCATAGTTCGCGCCAAGACGAATACCCGCCGCATACTCCATAATCTCCCACGCGCATCCGACAACCACAGCGACCGCTATTGGACGAGCGTACGGCCGCGCGCCCAATACGTGTGCAATTGCTTTGACGACGACTCCGCCGAGCGCGTGAATGATATGGTCATACCACCAAAAACGCCAGTATAAATAGTATTCAAACGCAGCAAGGTGCATCGCGAGAATAACAGCCGAAACAAACAATATTAAAAAGAGTGCGTGAGTACGATGCATATAGCTTAACGCCCCACCCAGATCAGGTCACGGGTGAGGCGCAAAGGCGGAGTGAGAGGGCGACTACCCGGCTTATTACCAGGTGGGTGCCCGCAGTCATGAGTCCTTAGAACTAGAGGCTCTGCGGACTAAGACGATGTAAGGCTCCCGAGAGAAATATATGGGGTAATCGCACTCCCGACCCCACTACCATTGTAGCGCCAGCAACAAGGAGTGCAAGCCTATTCGTCAACGCCAAAGCGTTTATAGGTGAAAATCGGGTGATCTCCGAACCAAAACTTGATTTCGTGCTCTGCCTCCTCGGGGGTTTCTGACGCGTGCGCCAAGTTCATAACAGCGCGCTTTTCTGCATTTGCTATCGCCGCCGAGTCAGCTGAAAAGTCTCCGCGATACGTACCCATGTCTGCGAGCACCGGCATGGTTGGACCAACAATTTTTCGCACCATGTCCACTGCGTGCACACCTTCAACCACCATACGGACGAGCGGTGCCGAGATCATAAAATCAACAAGCCACTGGCGGACCATCACGCCAATCTTATCTTTATCATTTGTTCCAAGTTCAGCGACCGGATCAAGGCCATACTTTGTGTACGTCGCCAATGATTTTTCTCCGAGTCGAGCAATCCATGTCGGATCTTTGGGATAGTGTGTATCTATTTGATCGGCAGTCGCTTGAAACATTTCAATCGCTACCACTTTCAAATCGCGCTGCTCCATACGGCGAATCAACTCGCCAATGAGCCCCTTGCGTACGCCGTCAGGCTTTACCATGACGAACGTTCTCTCTTCACGAAGCTTGTGTGCCATACGACTACCCTACCACAATTCGTGTGTTCGCGCTACCTGATGTTGCCGTACTTCTCGCGTATCTCTGCTTCAACCGCTTCGCGGTTACGGCCGTAACGCTGATATGACAAATGCTTGAGTGCGTCCACAGTGACGGAGTCGCCAGACGCAAAGTTTGGCGTCGACATACTGAACGGTAACTTTGGCGAGCCGCCTGCAAGCATCTTCAAATACGCATGGTAGTTTTCTATGCGGAGCATGTCGGTCGATGTGAACACTGGCTCCATCTGCTTCTGCAAAAATTCTGCATCTTCTGGGCCCACGCGAAACACACACATCGAACCCACGTTACCAAACACCGCCTCCTTAATACCGGTGCGCGGCTGAAGCTGTGCGATAAACTGGTGCGCCATCGTCATCGACAATTTAAATTTACGCGCTTCAGAAAGAATAATCGCGATAGTGTCGGTCGTAATGTTCTGGAACTCGTCGAGATACAGATAAAACGGTGGCGGACTTTGTGTAAGGTCACGCGCGAGCGCAGTCATCATAATTTTACCGACGAGCACCAGACCGAGCAGGTTCGAGTTTACGTCACCCAAGCGACCCTTTGAAAGGTTCACCAACAAAATCTTTCTATTATCCATGATGTCTTGGAAGTTGAATGCGCTTCTCTGCTGGCCGATGATGGGGCGCATAATTTCGTTCGCGATAAAGATGTCGAACTTTGACGTAATGTAGGGCACCACGTTGCGCAGGTCACCCTCACCACGGACGTTCTCTGCGATATCCTCCCAGAAGTGGGCGATAACCGGGTTTCTACAGCGAGAAAGCTTCAAGTGGCGGAACTCCTCGTCTGCAAGCACGCGGCTGATATCCATAAGGGTCGAGCCGGTCTCCGGGTCTTCCAAAACAAGCATAGTCGCGTTTCTAAAGTACTGTTCAAAGATTGGTCCAAATGCCTCGGGCACATCGCCGTAGAGTTTCTTAAAAATCTTAAACATCTCGTCCACCACGAACGTCTTTTGCTCGGGAAAGCGCACATCGTACTCGAGCATGTTAAGACCCATGGGACGCTCCATGTATGCCGGGTCAAAATAAATAACATCGTCGTAGCGCTCCTTTGGTATGCGCGACAAAATATCCTGAACGTCAGGACCGTGTGGATCGATGAAGCAAACCCCCTCTCCATTTTCGATATCCTGTAAAATCATGTTCTTCAAAAACGTCGTCTTACCGGTACCGGTCTGTCCGATGACATACATGTGTCGAAGTCTGTCTTCAGGAGCAAAACGAATATCGGTCACGATGTTTGAGTAGTGGTTTTTGCCGAGCAGAATACCGGTTGTGGGAAGTCCGAGCGGTGCTGGTACGTGTTTAGCACCAGCCGTCTGCGCTTCACGACTCGTCGTCGAACCAGAAATAGAAAAGTGAAAGAGCGTCGCGAGCTCCGTGAGGTTCATCGGTATCGCCGGGCTGTAGTACATCATTGGCGACTTAATTTTTTCAAAAATCTCTTGATAGATCGCCTCAAAAATTCCTTCCAACGGGCCGCGATCAAATAAGCGGAAAATAAATGCACGCATCAACTCGTGTTTTCCTTTTTTTGTTTTTGGCTCACGAAACTTAAAACGATTGCCCTGTGTATTTTCAAACTGACCAAACGCCAAGTCGATATCATTAAACAACTGGTCGCAACGCGCCTGTGTGCGTGCCGACACAGCGATGCGTAGGTTTACACCCGACACTATCGACTTCAATTTTTTATTGACAAGTTCGAGCTGAACATTATCTACATTGCTCGTATCCTTTTTGTCTTTCTTGTCCTCAAGCGCCTTCCCCACTGCCTTGACGGTATCCTGTGGCCCACGTCGCCACAGCTTCACTCGAATTAGATACTGGTGCTCACGAAAAATCTCGGTCGTCGACTTTTTTCCTTTCGCGAGTTCGGCCTGCACCGCGCGAAATCGCTTGGTGTAGTACTCACCGCCCGGTGCTACGTTAATCTGTATCGCGACACCCTCGCCTTCGTTTGAAATACGACTCATCGCCGCAAGGACTGCGTTGAGCGGGTCAGAGTCAAACTCCTCCATGGTTTTAATGGGGAGCGGTGCCGGACGATAAAAGTGTGCGAAACCAACCTTGGACACACCAAATTGGTTGAAAATATTATAATCGTCCTTCTTTTCAATAATGCGAGCACCGGGAAACTGAGCAAAAATAAGTTTTTCAACAGAATCGCGTCGATTGCGCGCAACCGCCATATAGAAAACGACCGCTTCACCAGAGTGAGAGACTGCTATCTCAAACGTAAAGTGCTCTTTTTGTATCGCGTGCCTGCGGCGTAGGTCCTTAAAAAAGATAGGCTCTGGAAGAGGCACGAATGGGATGAGCTGTTGGAGTAAAAATTCCATGCGCTGGCCGATCTCCTTCAGCGACGAACCGGGGCTCCCCGGCTTAGTTTCTGGAACCTGTACCGCCAACAGAACAAAGTCGAGCGCTTTCGCTATAGGGCTTTTAGGGTCGAGTCCAGGTATATCGTGACCATCGGCCTTATATTGAACGAGCAGACGATGGAAGTCGTCCTCGAGGTGAGGGTTATTGAGCTTATCGAGCTCTTTCATGGCAGCGTTAAAGCCACGACGCTGGAGAATGCCGAGAAGCTCCTCCATGTCAGCGTCGTTTACGTCAGGAGTTAGCTCTAGATTAATCCCCTTCTGAGGTGGCTCAAATGGCTCTCCAGGGAGCGACACTGCCCCAGGGGTCACC
>JBDKFU010000065.1:0-9015 GCA_039798565.1 Candidatus Parcubacteria bacterium | reverse complement strand
TCATTGAACGCCTGAAGAAAGAGATTGAGTCGTTTGGCGCGGACACTTTGTCGCGTGAGGCAGGACTCGTGACAACCGTCGGCGACGGTATCGTCGAGATTCAGGGACTTGCCGGTGCGCGCATGTCTGAGATGGTGATTTTTGATGAAGCGTCGACTTCGAGTGTTGCAGAGGCTTTGAAAAAGGATGGTGCGCTCTATGGACTTGTGTTGAACCTTGAAGAAGAGTCAGTCAAAGTGATTGTGCTCGGCGACTCAGCACGCATCCGCGAGGGCATGCACGTGTTTGGTACCGGCAAGCTCCTTTCTATCCCCGTCGGTGATGCGTTTATAGGTCGCGTGGTGAATCCGCTTGCAGAGCCCGTAGACGGTAAAGGTCCCATCAAGTCTGACGCGGTCTATCCTATTGAGCGTGAGGCATACGGCGTTATGGATCGTGCGTCAGTTAACGTGCCGCTCCACACTGGCGTTAAGTCGATTGATGCACTTATTCCAATTGGCCGCGGACAACGCGAGCTCATCATTGGTGATCGTGGTACCGGTAAAACGGCAGTCGCCATCGACGCCATTTTGTATCAGAAGAACGAGCCAGCAGAGTCACGACCCATTTGTATCTACGTCGCTATCGGCCAAAAGGAGAGTAAGACAGCACGCGTGCAGGGTATCTTGGCTGAGCGTGGCGCAATGGAGTATTCAATTATTGTGACTGCACCAGCGTCAGCGCCGGCTGCGTTTCAGTTTTTGGCGCCCTATGCGGGCGTGACGCTCGCAGAGTATTTTATGGAGAAGGGTAAGGACGTGTTGATTATTTATGATGACCTTTCAAAGCAGGCTGTTGCATACCGCCAGCTCTCACTTCTTCTCAGACGTCCACCGGGTCGCGAAGCGTATCCGGGAGACATTTTCTACCTCCACTCTCGTCTTCTTGAGCGTGCTGCAAAGTTGAGTAAAGAAAAGGGTGGCGGCTCTATCACGGCACTTCCGATTATTGAAACACAAGAAGGCGATATCTCGGCGTACATTCCAACCAACGTAATTTCAATTACTGACGGTCAAATGTTTCTTGAGGCCGACCTCTTTAACAAGGGTACCCGCCCAGCAATTAACGACGGTATTTCTGTCTCACGTGTGGGCGGTGCCGCGCAAACTAAGGCGATGAAAAAAGTTGCAGGTCGCATCAAACTCGACCTCGCACAGTTTCGTGAGCTCGAAGCGTTTATGCAGTTTGCACAGGACTTGGATGCAGATACAAAAAAGAAAATTGATAATGGTCGCCGACTTAAGGCAGTGTTGAACCAAGACAAGTATTCTCCCATTCCGTTTGAGCGGCAGGTCGTGGTGATTTTCGCGACGACGCAGGGATACTTTGATGCGTTCGATGCGTCACGCATGACTGAGATTGAAAAGAAGTTCCTCTCATACCTCGACCGTGAGGCGCCAAAAGTGTTGGAGTCAATTCGTACCGAACGAGTGATGAGCGATGACACAGAAAAAGCACTCCGTGCAGCTGCAGAGGCGTTTGCAAAGAGTGCATAATTCATGGCGCTTCGTGACATCAAATCAAAAATAAAGGCCGTTGATAGAACGCGCAAGGTCACCAAGGCGATGGAGTCGGTGTCAGCGGTGAAGATGCGCAAAAGTCAGATCAAGGCGATGTCGGGCCGCCCCTACGCTCGTGCCGCGCTCACCATACTTGAGCGTGTGTCTCCTGCATTAAAGACTGCACGACATCCGCTCACAGAAACACGAACGATGAAGCGCGCCGCACTTATCGTCGTCACCAGTGACAAGGGGCTCTGCGGTGTCTTAAACGCAGCTGTGTTAAAGGAGTTTGAGCGCCGCGTCATCGAGCTCGGCCTTGATCGAAGTAACATCGATGTCTACTCGTTTGGACGAAAGGGTGCTGAGCATGCATCGCGCCGCGGTCACACACTCCGTGCACGATATGACAACGTGAGTGACAGCATTTCAGTTTCTGACCTTGAGACGACGGTGCGCGAGGTGGCGAGCGAGTATGAAAAGGGCACCTACGACCGTGTCGAAGTGGTGTACACCAACTTCTATTCAACGTTTGAACAACGTCCCGTTTCAGAAACGATACTCCCGCTGAGAGTTGAGTCGTTTAGAAATATTGTTACGGGCATCGCACCAACCAAGGGCGCACTGAGCGATGTGTCTCGCGATGCGGCACCGGTTCCTTTTTATACAGTTGAGCCGTCCCCTGAGTCCGTTATTTCAGTGCTTCTACCGCAGCTCATATCAGTCTTTGTGTACCACATGCTTTTGGAGGGTAAGGCGAGTGAGCACTCAGCCCGTATGGTGGCGATGAAGAATGCCTCCGACAAAAGTCGTGAGGTATCAAAGCTCCTCACGCGAACCTACAACAAGCTCCGACAAGCCGCGATTACGCGCGAAGTGTCAGAGATTGTGGGTGGTATCGAGGCGATGGCTAAAAATTAACAAATAGTTTATAGTACAACAGTATGAAAGGCACAATCACACAAATCATCGGTCCGGTTGCAGACATTCGCTTTGACACAGATGTGCCAGCCCTTCGAAACGCGCTCGTGTATCAGGATGGTGACAGAAAGGTGGTATTTGAGGTAGCGGCGCACGTTGGTTCAAACCGCGTTCGTGCGATCGCGCTTCAGGATACATCGGGCTTGGCGCGAGGCGCTGAAGTAACTGACACCGGAGACACGGTTATGGTACCGGTTGGCGAGAACGTGCTTGGCCGACTTTTTAACGTTATCGGTGAGCCAATCGATGGTAAGGGTCCAGTACCAAAAGGCACGCCACTTTCTTCTATCCACCGTGCAGCGCCAGCATTTAAAGATCAAAAAACAAAGGCAGAAGTGTTTGAAACAGGATTGAAGGCGATTGACCTTCTCGCGCCATTCATTAAGGGAGGTAAGGTCGGACTCTTTGGAGGAGCCGGCGTGGGTAAGACCGTGCTTATCACCGAGCTCATCCACAACGTGGCTACTGCGCACAGCGGCTACTCGGTGTTTGCTGGCGTGGGCGAGCGTGTGCGTGAGGGTAACGACCTCCTCCACGAAATGACTGAGTCAGGCGTTATCGATAAGCTCGCGATGGTGTTTGGTCAGATGAACGAGGTGCCAGGTGCTCGTGCGCGTATTGCACTCACCGGTCTTTCTATTGCAGAGCATTTTCGCGATCAGATGGGTAAGGATATTTTGTTCTTTATGGATAACGTGTTCCGCTTCGTGCAGGCTGGTTCTGAAGTGTCGTCACTCTTGGGTCGCGTGCCATCAGCTGTGGGCTACCAGCCAACATTGGCAGAAGAGATGGGTCAGCTCCAAGAGCGTATTGCATCAACGAAGACAGGTTCTATCACCTCAGTGCAGGCGATTTATGTGCCAGCAGACGACCTCACCGACCCAGCACCAGCGACAACGTTTACCCACCTTGATTCAAAAATCGTGTTGTCACGCGCACTCGCATCTATCGGTATCTTCCCTGCGATTGACCCGCTTGATTCGAGCTCAGGCGCGCTCGATCCTGACATCGTCGGCGAGGAGCACTACAACGTAGCGACAGAAGTAAAGCGCATCTTGCAGCGCTACAAGGACCTCCAGGACATTATCGCGATTCTTGGTATCGAAGAGCTCTCAGAAGAGGATAAGAAGCTCGTCTACCGCGCGCGTAAGCTCCAGAAGTTCTTGTCACAGCCGATGCACGTGTCAGAAGTCTTCTCGAACATTCCTGGTGTGTACGTATCGCTCGAAGAAACCATCAAGGGCTTTAAAGAAATTGTCGAGGGCAAGCACGACGACAAGCCAGAAGACTCCTTCTACATGAAGGGCACCATCGGTTCTGTCGTTGGATAGACGAGGGTACTGCGGTACTATGTCGGTATGGACGATACCGAGGCGATTTCACTTCTCACCAAGCTCGTTGCAATAAATAGTGGCACCAATAATAAGGCTGGCGTTGACGCCGTTGGCGAGATAGTGAGTGCACATCTCGCGGCTCTCGGTTTTACAGAGGAGCGATTTTCTCATGCGACACGCGGTGATATGCGGCATTTCACCGTTCCTGGTGCTAGACAAAAAATACTTCTATGCGGGCACATGGACACCGTGTTTGAACCTGATTCAGGCTTTACAGACGTGCGTGACGATGGCGAATATATCCATGGGCCCGGCACGTTTGATATGAAGGGCGGCCTCGTGGTGATGTTGGTAGCGCTCTCACATGTGCTCAAGGAGCGAGGGTCGCTAGAAAACGTCGGCGTGCTGCTCGTCCCTGACGAGGAGCAGGGGTCGCTTGCGCACCACGCCGCAATGGAGAAGATATATTCACAGTATGAGTACGGTTTAGTTTTTGAAGGATGTGCCGAGCAATATTCTATTATTGACCGCAGGCGTGGCACTGGTTTTTTTACGCTGCGTGCACAGGGTAAAAGTGGCCACTCAGGATATTATGCGAACGTGTATCCAAACGCCATTTCAATGTTGACACAGGCGGTGGGTGCTGTCCTTGCACTTCAAGACCCGACGCGTGGTACGACCATTAACCCCGGGCGTATCGAGGGCGGCACGAAAGGCAATATAATCGCAGAGCAGGCGCATCTTATTTGTGATGTGCGCTTTTGGGATAGAGACGAATTTGCACGCGTGCGCGCGGGACTTGAACGTATTGCTCAGGAGCATCATTTGATACTTGAGATGGAAGACAACTTTTGGCCGCTCGAGGAGAGTCCCCGCATGACTACTTTAAAAGGGTTTGTGCAGCGCGCGGCAGAGCGGCTTGGTCAGTCTGTCACGTACATAAAACGAGGCGGCGCATCTGATGCGTCAGTCATGGCTGCGTGCGGCGTGGGTGTTCTTGATGGCTGGGGAGTAACGGGTGACGGCTTTCATACTATCGATGAAAAAATGAAAAAAGACTCACTGGCGACGCAGGCAACGTTTACTGCCGAGACCGTTTTGTCAGTTCTAAAGGGTTAGTGATGCTCGGGGAGAGCCTTCATGTCTTTTTTAAAGTCTTTGCCCGGGTGGCGATAGATAAGGATGGGGGTGAGGACGAGGGTGAGTATCATCGCGAACGAGAGACCAAACATAATGGTGAAGGCCAAGGGGCCCCACAGCGCTGATGCGCGTGCGAGCGGTATCATGCCGACAACGGTCGTGATGGTAGTAAGGAAGATAGGGCGCAGTCTGCTTGCAGCTCCAGCCACCACAATTTCTTCAAGTGACATACTGGTATTCTCGCGCATACGGACGAGGATGGAGTCGACGAGAATGATGGCGTGATTGATGATGACGCCAGCGAGCGCGATAACGCCAAGGAGTGACGGGAAGGAGAGTGGTTCTCGTGATATCGCGAGGCCTGCAAAGACGCCAACCAAAGAGAGTGGTACAAGCATCAAGAGATAGAACGAGTAGCGGAACGAATTGAAAGTGAGGACAAGAATGGCGAGCATGAGCACCATACCAGCGATGAGGGCATAAAACATTTCAGTGAACGACTGGTCAACATTTTCTGTTTCTCCACCAAGCGCATAGGTGACGCCAGGAGGCAGTGTCTCTTTCTCCATTGCGGCCTCCCAGAGCGTCGTTACTTCACTCGCGGTTGAGCCGGTGCGTACATAGCTCGAGATAGTAGCGATATTTTCTTGATCCTCACGTCGAACGCTCGCGTTCGACTTTTCGAGTCCTGAGGTCACTACAGAGCCTAGGAGTATGGTGCCGTTTGGAGTACGGACGGGGAGAGCGAGGATGGCGTCGAGTGACGTCTTTGTGGTATCTGCCGGCTCTTTCCAATTTGAGTTTAAGTTAACGCGTACCACAACGTCGACATCTGACCCGTCGCGCTTAATGGTGGTTGCGGTGACTCCCGACACTGCGGTGCGGAGCGTTTGTGCGATGGCGGCTGGTGAGAGACCGACTGCCGCCGCTGCAGTTCTGTTGATAGAAAGATTAAATTGTGCCCCGTCGTCCTTAAGTGACGTCACCACTTCGGTGGCGGCAGGGATACTGCGGAGGACGCGCTCGCCGGTGTTTACTGCCTGTTCAAGGTCGTCGAGGCTCTCGCCGCGAAAGGTGATACCCACCGGTGCCCCAGTTGGCGGGCCGCCGGTCGGCTCCAGAAGGCGTACGGTGAATGTGCGAAATACTGCCAACTTTTGGCGATACTCGCTCAGTATTTCTGTAGACGACATGTCCCGCTCGTCCTCTGGTACGAGACGAATGGTGATGTTTCCATACTTAGAACCGCCCGTTGATGCTCCTGAAAGTTGCGACGACTCTCCAATCGTTGATGCAAACGATTCTATGCGCGCATCGTCATACAAAAGCTCTTCGACGGCGCGCAGTGCGATATCAGTTTGTGCGAGTGGGGTGCCATAGGCAGTTTCAATCTCAGCATAAATGTACTCAGAGTCGCCCTGGGGGAAGAAGATGACTTTAACCAGGCCGGACAGTGGGAGTACGAATGCAATAACCAGTGCCACTGCCATAGCGCGCAAGAAGATTCGCTGGAATTTTGCATTGCGGAGGACTGATAAGAGCCAGCGCGCATACACCTCATGCGCCCACTCGTTCCAAACCTCCTGTTTTCTCTCGAGGGCATTCATGCCCTGTTTAGTAAATATGATAGCGATAAGAGGGACGAGGCCGAGCGCCACAAAAATAGACGCAATCAAAACAAAGATGATAGTGAAGGGGATAGATGCAATAAATTCGCCCGTGATGCCGGAGATAAAGAAGAGTGGCGCGAACACCGCCACTGTCGTCATGGTGCCGGCGATAAGTGGCCACGCGTACTCGCGGATACTTTCTTTAGCGGCACGCGTTGCGTCACCAAACTTTTTATATCGCGTGTGTATCGCCTCGGTCACCACGATACCAGAGTCCACCAAAATGCCGATGGCGAGGATGAGCGAAAAGAGTGAAACAAAGTTAATGGTGTTGCCAGAGACATAGAGACCAATGAACGCAATAACAAATGAAAGCGGGATAGAGATACCGGCGACCAATGACTCGCGCCATCCGATAGTGAGGAGGAGACACAGCATAACGAGTACAACGGTTTCGATACCGACGGTGACGAGCTCAGAGAGAGACTTTGATACCTCTTCACCAAGGTCGATAGAGACGAGTGGGGTGACGCCGGCGAGTGTGGTAGCACGGAGCTCTTCAAGGCGTGATTTAACTGCGTTTGAGGTAGAGAAAATGTTACCTCCGGCCACTTTATATACGTTTAATGTAATGGCAGGTGCTGCTGGTGAGCCGCCCACAGAGGCGCGGCTTATTGAACGCTCTGGTTCAATTCCGTCTACAATGTCTGCGACGTCACCCAGCATCACGGGGCGTCCACCCGAGTTTCCAACAGCGATTTGTGCGAGGTCAGTGACGTCTTTTAAATCGCCATCGTACTGAATCGCGTAGTCAATATTATTCACGGTAATGGCACCGACCGGGAGTGCGCTGTTCCACTGCGCGATTGAACCGATGACCTCTCCAAGAGTGAGGTTAAAGAGGGCGAGAGACTCCTTACGCACGACTATCGTCGCCTCTCGCTCGCGAATACCTGTCACATCAACGCGTGACACGCCAGGGACGTTCTCGAGCTGGTCTTCAGCCTCGCGTGCTAGTGCAGCGAGTTCAATGGGTGGAAGATCTGCCGCTAAAGAAACAATAAGAATTGGCTGATCTGCAAAGGAGATGCGGTTTACGACCGGGTCTTCAGCATCGTTCGGGAGTGAGCTCTTCGCGCGGTCCACCGCATCTTTAACGTTTTGAATGGATGTATCAAGATCTGCCGACGCTTCAAATTCTGCAGTTACAATTGAAAGTCCCTCACGTGACGTTGAGGTGAGTGTTTTGATATCTTCAACAGTCGCCACCTCCTTCTCTATCTCCTTTGTAATAAGCTCAGCGGTGTCGAGCGCTGACGAGCCAGGGAGTGCAGTGATAACTACCGCGACAGGGACGGTAACCTCGGGTGCGTTTTCCTTAGGGATTGCAACTACAGAGACAATGCCCGCCGTAACGAGCGATATGATGACCAGCAGGGTGAACTGACGCTTGTCGAGAAAAAAGTTCCACAGTCCCAACATAAGCTAATTGGTGACCAATACCTCCTGATCCTCTTTGAGTCCACGCGCGTCCAAAACGATGCGCGTGTCTTGATCTATACCACTTTCGATAACGACCGTTCCGCCGCGGACATCGCCAAGTGTTACAGGGCGCGAGCGGAGCCTGCCCTCTACAACCTCAAAGACATGTGCACCGGCAGGTGTTATTTTGACCGAACTTAGGTTAATGATGACTTCGTTGGTTGTGGCGACGACACTTCGTTCGATAGCGACCGTTGCTGATTGTCCAGAAACGAACGGCGCATTTTCAGGGAGTGAAATGCGGATTTCAGCTTTTCGCGTTCTTGGGTCGAGTGCATCAGCGACTTTACTTACAGTCCCTTTGGTTGTGCCTCCGATGGTAGCGATCGAACCAATCTTTACTGAGCTAATGTCACGTTCTGAAAGAAAGACCGTGACCTCAAGGCCTGCAGCGTTTGAAATATAAACAACGGGCTGTCCAGGAGTAATGTAGGTTCCAACTGATACGTCGAGCTTGTTGATGGTGCCCGAAAGCGGGGCACGGAGCAGTGTCTGTTCAAGTCCAGCACGTGCAACTGCAAGTCCAGCTTCTGCAGCTTGGATGTCAGCATTTTGGCCAGAGCCAGTCGAGGTGAGTCCCTGCTGGATACGCGCAAGGTCAGCGCGGCGGGCTATAAGTGCTTCACGGCTTCGAATCATTCCTTCGCGAGTAGCCTGTACTGATGCAAGGGCGGCGTTTGCAGTCGCTTTATAGCCAGCGATACTCGCTTCAGATATGCCGTTCGTGGCGATGCCGCCAGAGAGTGCCTGTAGTACGTCGCTTACAAACGACTGCGCAGTAGCCGCCTCGGCGATGGCCTTTTCAAGCTCGCTCGAGATTGCACTTTCATCAAGCGCGTAGGCATCAATTGCACCTTGACGCTTCAGGAT
>JBDKFU010000064.1:0-4173 GCA_039798565.1 Candidatus Parcubacteria bacterium | reverse complement strand
CCAAAATAGCCACTTACTTGGTTACTCTTCGTTTTACCTGTCAGGCGGTCGATAAGTCTTGCGAGTGCCCGGAGGGCGCCAATCTTTCCAAGCGGAGAGAGGTGTATCCATGTCTCTGTGGCTCCACGCACCGACTGCCACTCGGCCTTACTGTACCCTTCAGCAAGGAGTGGGAGTGAGTCCTTTGTGTAGCGCCAAAAGTCCTTGTAGTAGCCCATCTCTGCGTGGTAGTAGAACAAGAACGGTACATAGAGAAATACCTTGCCTCCAGGGCGTATCACGCGAAGCATCTCGCGCATGGCGCGTCGTGGATCCTCGATATGCTCTAACACTGCGATGCACAGTATGGCGTCGACAGAATTGTCGGGCAAATCTAAATTATGAATATCTCCAACAATATCTGGTGCATAGTCAGGTACTGGATCGAGTATTTTGTAGTCTGTTTTTTCTACATATGGAGTCAAATACGCATGGGCAGGATCATACCTATTGCCTCGCCCTGGGGTGGCGCGCAGACTCCCGCCAATATCAATAACATACGCACCCGGTGTCAGAATGCCTATGATTGAGTCACGATAAAATTTTTCCCACTCGGTCATACAAGTGCACGCTTAATGCGACGCAACAGTGGCGTTGCTTCGTAGAAGTGGATGAGCGCATACACCACACGCAACGCAGCAAGCTTAAAACCATTTTGTAATTTTGCAAAATACTTGGATGTCGCAGTTGCAGGGGCGAGCGAGCCGGCCCACAAACGCATTGTGACGAGCCTCCCGGACGGATACGCACTCCAACTGCACTGATAGTAGTGCCGCTCAGCGTCATGCAAAAGCGCAATGCCGGTTGGCTTAAGAAAATCTTTTGCAATCAACATACAGCGACGACGTTTGCGGCCATCGGCGAGGGTTATATCGTAGCGCGTGTCCCTCGTTTTAGGAAAATCTACATAGGTGTCCATATTCGTTTTTTGCTGACGCACCCAGTTGTTTCCAACCTCGAAGTAGACTAATTCAACATTCGGGTCATTCGCGACCGCGTCGCGAATTTTCTCATACCACGCCTTATTGTACTCGAGCGACGTCCAACGATATTTTCTCCCGTGCTTTTTTAAAAACTGCGTAAAGTACACCGTCGAGCCGCCAGACCCCCACTCTAAGACTTCGATCACGTCACTCGGACACGCAAGGAGCATTCGCTCGATTGCTCGTACCTCACTATCCCACATCATTGGATACCACCCTGCCATAGCTACTTTTTCTCAGCAGTGATAATAAGCCCGTAACCAAATCGCGTAAGCCGTCGCTTAACAAACGCGGGTAGATATTTGAAAAAAGGCATAGAGCGCATTGGCCAGTGGTCAGGCTCGTGCGGAATCTCCCACGGCTTTGAAACAACAGCAGTAAAACCAGCGGACTCAAACATTCTTTGCACCTCACGTGGGGTGAAGAATTTAGTAAGCATGTTACCACCGCGCGAGTAGCCATCAGAGTACCGGCTCGTAAGACGAACGGTGTCCCCTCCAAACCGCAACAAGCCAAGCATCAAAATCCCGCGCACAAAAAAGATATTGAACCAGTACGGCCATGAACTTTTGTTATACATGTACGCGAGCACACGTCCACCGGGGCGCGTCACGCGATACATTTCTCGTATTGCACCGGCTGTGTCGGGCATATGCATAAGGCACCCCCACGCATCAACAAAATCAAAAGAATTATCGTTAAAACTTAATTTCTGTGCATCCATTTTTAGGACAGTCCCCGCGAGACCACGTACCTCAAAATTTCTCTGTGCATGAGCGACTCCAAAGTCAGTGAGGTCGATGCCAGTCACTCTCGCTCCTGCCTCTGCAAACGACGTTGCACTAAAACCAGAGCCGACCGCGATATCAAGTACGTCTTTATCTTTTAGCCACACGCGGTCGATTACTTTTGAAAAAAGTGGCTGTCCCTTGTCTTGTGCTGCCCCGTTATGATGTTTGCGAAATCGTCGCTCAACTTCATCAAAATACACCTTGTCCATCTTTTCCAGGGCGACGGTGCCCACCTGATCGCCATCAGTATTTGATACCCCAAACGCGAAAGGGTTCGTATTCCACCAGTCCTCAACGGCAGCGGTAGTGCCAAACTTTTGAACACTCATACCGAAACAGTATAGCGCCTCATCCATGCGCCCGCGAGTGCGAGCGCTAAAATAAGCGGGGCCTGATACACGCGTCGCTCGCGATGCGCATCAATCATTCGACGTATTTCTTTTTTGTCAAAAAGGGCATCGGGCAGTGCATTCGTAGCCTCGAGTACAAACTGCTCCATCTTAGGGTGGCGAAGCCATTTAGCGGTTGGCGAAAAGAACCCGCGCTTTGGCTGATGCAACACAGCGTGTGGCAACACATCACGAAATGCATCTTTCAAAATCTTCTTCGTTGCCCACGGCGTTACTTTGAACGACTCTGGCAAGGCGTGTGCAAGTGCACGAACCTCCAAGTCAAGAAGTGGCACGCGCGCCTCAACGCTCGCCGCCATGCTCATCGTGTCGGCGCGCATCAATGCTTCGTCGACCAGCCAATGTCTCTCGTCCGCATGCATTAGATTAGTCGCGATAGTGCCCGACAAAAACTCACTAGTAAAATTCTGTCGCGTTACTGCGCCCCGATAGACTCGATTGAGTACGTCCGCCTTTTGCGTCATGAGCTGCAAATAGCGCTCACTGCCCACCAGATGCACAGAGCGCAGGCGTGGGTGAAGGCGCGTTGCAAACACGGGCAGATACTTTCCATATCGCTCAGCGATGAGTGCAAGACGATACCGCTCATACCCACCAAATAGCTCGTCGCCTCCCTCACCCGTCAGCACCACCGTAGCTGTTGGTTTTACTTGTCGCGCGAGAAAAAGCTGCGCGATGGATGTCGCATTCGCTAACGGCTGATCGAGATGGTACACAGCATCCTCAATCATATCGAGTGCCGTATCAGAAGAAAGATTGAATTCATGATGTGACGCACCAAAATACGCAGCGGTCGTCTGTGCAAGTTTTGCATCCGCATTAAACTTTTCGCGCTCTTCACCATCAGATAAATCAAAGGCGACTGAATAGGTATTGATATTTTTCTGCGCACTCGCCGCCACCGAGAGCACAATGGACGAATCAACGCCGCCAGAAAGATACACACCGAGCGGCCTATCTGAAACCATCTGTCGCACAATTGCTTCTTCTACTGTTTTGCGTACCTGCTTTTTAGCATCATGATATGCCACGACTGGCGTAGTCGTTGGCCATGCAACATACGGCTCAACCCGCACTTCACCCGAGTTGTATATCAGCGTCTTCCCTGGCAATAGACTTTTGATGCCCTCAAACATTGTTTCTGGGGCTGGGACGTATAAAAATTGTAGGTACTCAGAAAGCGCCACCGTGTTAAGTTTTGGTGCTATTCCTGCCGCGAGAATACCTTTAATTTCAGAGGAGAAAATCAACTGATCCTGATCATAGTGATAGTAGAGCGGCTTGATACCGACTGCATCACGCGCCAAAACTAATTCATCTTTTTCTTTGTCATGAATCGCGAGCGCGAACATGCCATTTAACCGACTAAACGCCGCCGTCCCCCAGCGTGCATATGCAGCTAAAATAACCTCGGTGTCGCTTTCGCTGGTATAGGGGTAGCCCGAAAGTTCACTTTTAAGTTCGCGGTAATTATAAATTTCACCATTAAACACGATAGTGTAGCGCCCGTCGTGTGAGGTCATCGGCTGCATGCCACGTGGTGACACATCGATGATGGCGAGTCGATTAAATCCAAGGGTCACACTACCGCGTTCTGCAATCGCGGTCGCATCAGGGCCACGGTGTCGCGTCGCCTCGTTCATGCGGCGAACGGTGTCGGTACTATTTTTTGTAATGCCGTTGATGCCACACATACTAGTGAAATAGTTTAGCGTACACGCGACTCATGCCATAAAAATAGAACTTAGTTCTTGATGGGTTTGTGTAGTGCCGCATAACGATATCGTCGGTGAGCGTCCCCTTAATGATGTATCGTGACGCAGGTAAGCGCTCTACCGCAGGCATAAACATGGTGGCGTATGCCGCCTGGTCAGTAAATTTTGCATGCTTCCAATCAATCGAATTAATGTACGCGGTGAGAGCGTCGACAGAAAACTGATCCTCGCGATA
>JBDKFU010000063.1:0-4663 GCA_039798565.1 Candidatus Parcubacteria bacterium | reverse complement strand
TCCCTGCCTCGAGATCTGTTTTAACGAGCTTAAACGGCTCTTCGCCAGTGATACGCGCATCGAGCCCCTGTATGCGCGTCCAGATATAATCCATCGCTTTGTTAAGTTCAAACGTCTCAATCGCATCCGTGAGCTCGACGGGAAAAGCTGACGGCTCCGGTCTTGGTATTGGTCCGTCGAGATTATCTTCTGCCAATTTCATAATGCGAGCGACGAGGTTACCCAGACCGTTGGCGAGACTGCCGTTGTACGCATCTTTAAAACTCTCGAGGGTCATGTCGCCATCATTAAACGGCGAGATGTGGCGAGTGAGATAGTAGCGGACCGCGTCCGTGCCATACTCATCCATAAGTGCAATAGGATCAATAACGTTACCCAAGGACTTACTCATCTTCTTCCCCCCAGACAAAATGAGCCCATGCACCAAAAGCGTTTTAGGCAGTGGTACACCAGCAGAAATAAGCATGGCGGGCCACAACGCAGCATGAAAACGTAGAATGTCCTTACCTAACACGTGTACGTCTGCTGGCCACCAGCTTTCAAAAAGTGCGTCATCGCGACCATACCCCACCGCTGACGCATAGTTAACCAATGCATCACACCAGACATACATCATTTGTGATGGATCGTTTGGCACGGGCACACCCAGGCCCGCTGGCCAATCGTCGCGTCGTGGTCGAGAAAAGCTGACGTCTTCGAGTCCCGAGTCGATAAGTGAGAGAATCTCGTTCTTTCTTTCGGCAGGTAAAATGATGAGCTCTCCTGAAACAATTTTTTCCTTAATCTGCGGTCCGTATTTTGAGAGCTTGAAAAAATAATTCTCCTCGGCAAGATGCTCGGGCGCAGTGCCGTGGTCAGGACACTTACCGTCGACCAAATCTTTTTCTGTAATAAACGCTTCGTGGCCAACACAGTAAAGCCCCTCATACTCTTTTTTATAAATGTCGCCACTTGCGACGAGTGCATTCCACATTTTTGTCGCACCGGGCCAGTGGAGATGCTGATCAGTCGTACGGATAAATTGATCGTACGAAATTTCGAGCGTATCAAACGTTTTTTTGAAATGCTCAACCGTCTCGTCTAAGAAATCTATCGGTTTTTTACCGAGCTTGACTGCCGCATCAACCATCTTCTGCGTATTCTCATCAGTCCCCGTTAAAAAGTATGTCTCATCGCCCATGAGCCGGTGGTAACGCGCGAGCACGTCCGCGAGCACCGTCGGATATACATTTCCAAGATGCGGGCGCGCATTAGGATAAAATATGGGCGTTGTGACAAAGTACTTTGTCATGATCCTCACGCCACGTCCCCAACCTCCTGTTCTTTGCTTTTCATAATGTCGGTGACGAGCTCTTGGAGTGCTGCAGCGATGGGTACAGACAAAAGAATGCCGAGAAAGCCAGCAATTTGTGCGCCCGCGATAAGGGCTAATATAACGAGGAGTGGTGGGACGCCGACGACCTTTTTAATAACGAGCGGATAGATAAGATTTGATTCAAGCTGATGCAGGACGACAAAGCCACCCGCTACAAAAAGCGCGGTGCGCGGATCGACTGAGCTAAACGCGATCGCCGTCGCCGCGACACCCGACAAGATAGGGCCAAAAAATGGAATGAGCTCGAAAAATGCAACGACGAGTGCGAGCACCATCGCGTATGGCACACCCAAAATCGTCAGCCATAAATAGGCCATGACTCCCATGATGAGTGATAAGAGTAACTGCCCCTGCATCCATAAACCAATCTTTACATGTGAGCGACGCCACAAGTCGAGCGCATATTTTTGATACTTGGTCGGCGTCACGACCCTAATAAAGTCGTCGACGCCGGTCTCCTCTGCAGCAAAATAGAATGAGAGTACGACAACAAGTACAAATGATGCGACGCCGCCAAAAATGCCCGACAGCGCACGAAACGCGCCAGAGCCAGTAGCTGTAAAGAGGGTCTGCAGCTGTGAGATCGTGTCAGAGATAGATGGAAAGACGACCGCCTCCTTAGCGCCCGCGAGTATGTCAGTCGTAGAAAAGCCGGCTATTTCAAGCGTATTCAAATACGTAGGCAGTGACGCTGTGAAGCTCTGGCTCTCCTTCAAGAGCGGCGGAAAGAAGAAATACGCCATGCCAAACAAAACTATGAATGAAAGTGAGTACACGAGCGCGACACCCAACACGCGCGGGGCGCGGTAGCGCATGAAGTACTGCACCCCCGGCTCTACTGCAGAGGCAAGCACTATCGCCGTGAGCACGACCAAGACAAGATCGCGAAGAAAATACAGAAGCCACGCCAAAAGCCCGATAGCGACAGCCACGAGTAAGGTCCCTGGGGTAATAGATATAGAAAGAGTCCCCTTATCCATTACCCTATGGTAACACCGTCGCCTCCCCCACGCGAGCGATGGCGTCTGTGATAGAGAGCCGCTCCTGCTCGCCCGTGTCACGGTGGCGGAGCGTCACGGTGTCGAGCTTGGCTGGGTCCTCACCAAGCGTATCAAAGTCGATGGTGACACAGAACGGTGTACCGATCTCGTCCTGTCTTCTATACCGCTTTCCTATATTTCCATTATCGTCCCACTCGGTACGGACTTCTTTTTTGAAAAGTGCATAAACTTCGCGCGCTTTGTCGACTAACTCTGGTTTATTTTTGAGCAGTGGAAAGACGGCCACCTTTATTGGCGCCAAGGCTGGGTGCAACTTCAACACCGTGCGCGACTCGCCGCCAAGCTCGTCCTCGGTATACGCGTCAGCAAAAAACGCGAGGAACATGCGGCCCATGCCCACTGACGTTTCAAGAATCCATGGGATATATTTTTCTGCGGTGTGTGGGTCTGTGTAGGTGAGGTCGGTGCCCGAGTACTTCATGTGCTGGGTCAGGTCATAGTCGGTGCGGTCGTGTATACCCTCTAGCTCATCAAAGCCGGTCGGAAAGTTGTACTCTATGTCCCACGCGTCCTTGGCGTAGAAGGCTAAGTTTTCATGCTGTTTCCACTTTAAATTCTCGGGCATGATGCCGTAGCGCACATACCAGTCAAATCGTTCTTTCTTAATTCGCTCGTACGCTTCTTTGTTTTCGTTCGGTTTAACAAAAAATTGTGTGTCTGCCTGTTCAAACTCACGCGTTCGGAATAAAAAGTTGCGCGGACTGATTTCGTTTCTAAACGCTTTGCCGATCTGTGCGATACCAAACGGCACGCGCGCGCGTGTGGTGTCGACAACGTTTTTAAAATTTAAATAGATGCCCAGACACGCTTCGCCCGGCAGGTACACTGGCTCGGCATTGGTGCCAGTAAAATCACCCATGTTGGTTTTAACGAGCAAGTTAAACGCGCGCACGGGAGAAAAATCGTGCGCTCCGCACTTTGGACATGCAATATTCTTTTTGTTTTCATCAAAAAGTTTGTTGAGGTCTGCCTCACTCATCTTCTCGTCTGCTGAAACACCCACCCGCTCGAGCTCCTTGTCGACACGAATGCGCGTGTTGCACTTTTTGCATTCTGCAAGCGGATCAGAAAATCCACTCGTGTGGCCAGATGCATCCCACGCGCGAGCATCTTTAAACATTGCAGAATCGAGGCCAAAAAAATCATCGCGATCCTGCACGTGCGCCTTCCACCATGCTGCCTTCAAGTTATTCAAGAGCTCGACACCATACGGCCCGTAGTCGTACATCCCCGCCATGCCGCCGTAAATTTCAGAGCCTTGATAGATAAACCCGCGGCGCTTGGCCAGGGAGACTATCTTTTCCATTAATCCGTCTTCTGCCATACTCGCCTACGGTACCACGGTCCCCTGTATGGGACCAAACCCAGTCGACGTCGTGATTTCAGGCGCGGTGCGCTCTAACTGTTCAAGTACAAATCGATCAAAGGCTGTGATGCGCTGTGAGCCGATAATCGCCGGTGCGATTCGCACATGCTCGAGGCTCGGCGTGACGCCGACAACAAATGATTCTGTGCGCGCCTCGCCAGCCGCCATATCGCCAATGTTCCAGGTAACTATTCTACCGACTGGATTGTACGACGCGGTACCACTCTTCTGATCTGCCCACGTGACATACAGCGGGAGGACGCCGGTCACCACTGCATTTGTTATCGCATTCGCTGTGTTGGTCACGGTCCACACAACGATGTAGTCGGTACGCGTATCAACTTTTGGTGGGATGGGCCCCGATACGGTAAACAGCCCGGACCGCGTTAGTGTCGCGGAGAGTCCGACATCAGTCGCGATGGTCGCGACGAGCGACGCTGACGATGTCACCTCTTCTGGGACGCGGTCCTCGGTCAAACGGCGCGCACGAACAGAAGCTTTGACATCAATTTGTGGATTCTTATAGGTACCAACGCCAGGTGGGAGTGCAGCAAATTCAAACTCTGATACCCCACTCTCGCCGGGACCCACCGTCGCGAGACGCGGGTCGGTGGCTTTTGTAAAGAGGATAGATGTATCGCCCGAGCGATAAAAGCCACGCTCAGCGCGTATTTTATTTCTATCAAGAATCGCGCCGCTCAAATTCAAAGTGATTTCAACATCGTGCACATCGATAGGTAGATTATTCGTCCAGCGAACTTCAGCCTTCGTGACTGCACCGCGACTAATCACCACCTCTGTCGCGACTACTCCGTTTACCGCAATATCCGCAGAGACAAATGGCTTACGCACGGTCAAATC
>JBDKFU010000062.1:0-5294 GCA_039798565.1 Candidatus Parcubacteria bacterium | reverse complement strand
GCCGCTGCATCTTCTTTAAATGCGTCGACGTACCTGCTGGCGAGTGCAAACATATTCTCCATCGTGAGTTCGAGCCCCTCGCGCTTAAGACCGACGAGCATCTTGTCCTCTGTGTCGTCAGCGTCACCCACGAGGTGTCCAAAGTCAGTAATATTCATCACCTGCGTCACAGAATAGCCAGCATGTTCGAGAACCCGCCGAGTAATATCGGCGAGCACATTTGAGCGTAAGTTACCGATGTGTACGTAGTTGTAGACGGTGGGCCCACAGTTGTACATCGAGACGCGGCCGCGTCGCATCGGTTCAAACAACTCTTTTTTTCTCCCGTGGGTATTAAAAAACTGAATCCCAACCTTCGGTCTCTTTTTAAACCAACCAAACATTCGCTCAGTATACCAAAAACCCGCCAGTGAGGCGGGTTTTAAAAGTTACGCTTTGTCTGGGTATCCATCTCCTGCATTTATAGCACCGTTTGCATCCCACTCATGAAATTGAGAAATGGCGCGCAGGGCCGCTGCAACACCGACAATTGAAATACCGATGGTCGGCAATAACAGTCCAGCAACAAGGACTGCTGGGGTTATGACGCCCATTGCCATAATACCTAAACCAGTAGCCAGCACCGCCCAGATAATTCTCCTGTCTTTAGCGATTTGCTCCGCATGTGCCTTTGGGTCTACGAGTACTTCTCTTTTTTCCTGTCCCATAATTTGTTTATTTAAATATTCGAAATACTATATAGTATGTGAATTGATTTGTCAAGTTTGGTTACTTTCTTCTAGAGAAGAGTGGGATGGCCATATCCTTCTTGCCGAAAACCATTAGATAGATAGAGTATGCAAACGCGGCGGTGAGCGCGGCCACTACGAAAAACGGGACGAGCCCACCTGCCATAGCAGCACCGAAGGCTACTAGTGGACCGACACTTAATCCCCCCTTAATGAGCACCGCTGCAAGTACGCCGCCTAATATACCTTGCATAAGAGTGCGGAAAAAAAGAAAAGTGCCCGTGTACTGATCAGCGTCTCTGTAAATATGCTGCGTTACGCCAGCACGTGCCTCGGTGTAGTTTGGCTTCATATCGTGGCCAATTTTTTTGAGCTCGCGCTGAGCGATTACGGGCAGCGGCTCATGTGCCCCACCTTCTGCTTTTTTAGTTGCAAAAAGTCCCTCTACACGAGGGGTTCGTTCAAATGTCTTGGCGTCGTGTCCCATCTATATATGGTACACTATAAATTACATTTTGTCAAATGCTACCAACTAAACCTATCGCCCTTAAGCTCCGCCACTGCGTTATCTATGGCGTGCCGGTTTCTCCTTAGATACTCTGCCCGTGCAGCCCTTAGTTTTTTGCTCGATGCGAGCGAGCGGAGCTTGTTCGGATTTCGCTTATTACCACCCGTGCTAAAAACACCGTGGAGCTCTTGATCAGGGAGACCTTCTTTTTGATCCATCCTTCTACCCTACGCCTGCGCTACACGAGAGTCAAGCGACTTATGAACTCTTATTTGGACTCTACAGGGAGTGATGTGCCGGCCGCGTGGCGACGCCTGCGCTCAGTGACAGAAAAGCCAAAACCCTGGAGGGCGTCGCTTTTGCGCGCGACAAACTTTTTAACATCCTTGTTTCTCTTCTTTGATGAGATATCACGTGGTGTCTTCTTAAATGCCTGAATGGCGTAGTCGAGCGCGTCTGGACGCTTTTGTTCTTGTGTTGTCATGGGGCCTAGTCTACACCCGCGGCTCCTCTTCTGCAAATACGAGGATTTGCAGCGCCCTACTCTCTTGCACTCTGTCGTGAGAGGCCTTGGTACGTCGAGCCGACACGGATAGATCAGCGTACGCTGGGTCGGTGCGTGCAATGTACTTTCTGAGGGCGCGCTTCGCCTGCTTTTCTGTAAGGTTGCGCGGGAGTTTTGCTAGAGCCTTGTTAAAGGCAACTGCAATGTGATCTAAGTTCTCGACTGACATACTACCAATTGAGTGCACCGCCAGTCTGGTACTCGGTGACGCGGGTTTCAAAGAAGTTCTTTTTCTTTGAAAGGTCGATAGCTTCACTCATCCAAGGGAATGGATTTTGTACGTTGTACTGCGCTGGAAGACCCACACGCTCTAAGCGGCGATCTGCAATGTGCTTGATGTACTGTTCAAAGCCCTCAGCCGTGAGCCCAAAGATGCCACGAGGAAATACTTCTTGCGCGTAGGTGTACTCAAGTTTGGTCGCCTTGCAGACGAGGTCGATGATGCGCTCTTGAAATTCTTTGGTCCACAATTCTGGATTCTCTTCGCGGATAGCGAGAATAACTTCGAGACCAAAGTTAAGGTGCATCGACTCGTCGCGCATGATGTACTCGATCTGCTCTGCAGAACCCGTGAGTTTATTTTGGCGCTTGAAGCCGAGCACTACCGCGAACGACGAGTAGAAAAAGATACCTTCAAGAATGAGCGAGAAGACGCACCAGTTTTCAAGAAACTTTTGATCCGCAGCAAACGTGCCGGTCTTGAACGAGCCATCAAAGATACCCTCGTTGAATCCGAGAATAAATTCTTCTTTGTTGTAGATGGCATCGACGTTGCGGTACATGTTGAAGATCTTACTTTCATCCATGCCGAGCGACTCCACAATGTACTGATATGCGTGCGTGTGTATCGCCTCTTCATACGCCTGGCGCAGGAGGTACATGCGCACCTCCGGGCTCGTCACGTGGCTATAGAAGCCCATCACGATATTGTTTGCAGCGATCGAGTCAGCAGTGGTGAAAAACCCAAGCACCGTTTCAAACGCAGAACGCTCGTCCGCAGTAAGCGCTGTCGGACTCTTCCATGTCTCGATGTCGAGCTGCATAGAAATTTCTGTCGGGAGCCAGTGGTTCGCATTTGCGCGGTTATAGTACTCCCACGCGAACTTATGCTTCATCGGGTACAGCTGGATAACGTCAGCCTCCTTACCATTAATGATTCGTCGCTTGTTAATGTCGACCGCACCGGCGTTTTTTTGAATGGACATATTGTTTCTAAACTATAGCGCTAATAAAGATACTGTCTACTGGCAGGACTCGCATGTTACTTCTGGCGCACGATGAAGGACGTACTGAGTCGAGGTTGGTTGAACGAACATAGGCGCTGGCTGAGGTACAGCGGGAGCTTCTGGCATAGGAATAGGCGCAGAAGCCATCAGCGCAGTCAACACGGGTTGTTCAGGAGCCTTTATGGGCATCATCGCGTCGGGGGTACGCATCATCTCTGCAGTCGATTGTGACACCAAAGAGGAGGTGTCGCGTTTGTGGGTCGCGCCGTATTCTGCGGTCGAGACGGTCGACTTTTCAACCTGCGTCGCAGCGAGGGTGCGGAGGTAGTAGGTCGTCTTAAGACCCATGCGCCATGCGTAGAAGTAGACCTCTGACAACTCTCTGCCGGACGTACCGCGGAAGAAGATGTTCAACGACTGTGACTGGTCTATCCACTTACCTCGATATGCTGCCGAGCGCACTATCCAACGCATGTCGATTTCAAATACCTCCTTGTACTTATTCTTTATCACTTCAGGGATGCCGGCGATAGTCGCGATAGAACCGTCTTTTGCTTTGAGCTCGTTTAGAATCGCACCGTTCCAGAGATTCATCTTCTTCAAGTCTTCAACGAGGTACGGATTAACCACTGTAAAGTCACCACTGATGTTCGACTCGACATAAATGTTTTTGTAGATGGGCTCGATAGCTGGGATAGAACCTGCAATGTTTGAAATGGTCGCGGTCGGTGCGATAGCCATACAGTTTGAGTTACGCATACCGTACTGCTTAATCGCCGCACGGACAGTTGCCCAGTCAAGCGTTGTGTCGCGTGATACTTCTATCGCCTCGCCGCGCTCCTCTTCCATCAACTTAACGGTGTCGACAGGCAAGAGTCCCCTGTCCCACTTTGAACCAGCAAAGGTCGAATATGCGCCGCGCTCACGCGCGAGTGCGACTGATGCAAGAATCGTGTAGTACGACACCACCTCCATCGACGTGTCTGCAAATTGTACGCACCGCTCTGATGCAAAATCAATGTTGAGCATGTAGAGCGCATCCTGGAAGCCCATCACACCAAGACCCACTGGTCGGTGACGCAGGTTTGAAGTCTTTGCTTCTTTGGTTGGATAGAAGTTGATGTCGACGACGTTATCGAGCATGCGCATACCCACAGTCACCGTTTCTTTTATTTTATTGATATCGAACGCACCATTGGTGACGTGGACTGCAAAGTTAACAGAGCCTAAGTTACAGACTGCCGTTTCTTCTGCAGACGTGTTGAGCGTAATCTCGGTGCAGAGGTTTGAGTTATGGACGACGCCGACGTGATCTTGTGGTGAGCGAATGTTGGACGGGTCTTTGAAGGTGATCCATGGGTGACCGGTCTCAAAGAGCATGCCGAGCATCTTCTTCCACACTTCTGCGGCCTTTACCTTCTTAAAGAGGCGGATATCGCCCTTTGCTGCCATCTCTTCATAACGGACATACGCTTCTTCAAACTTCCTGCCGTAAAGCTCGGTGAGGTCAGGTACCTCGTCTGGAGAGAAGAAGGTCCAGAATCCGTCCTCGCGAACGCGCTTCATGAGGAGGTCAGGGATCCAACTTGCAGTATTAATGTCGTGAGTGCGACGACGCTCGTCTCCGGTGTTCTTTCTGAGTTCAAGGAAGTCCTCACAGTCATAGTGCCATGCCTCGAGGTACACCGCGGTCGCACCGCGGCGACGGCCCGAACGGTTAATAGCGACGGTGACATCGTTTGCGATTTTCAAAAATGGGATAACGCCTTGTGATGCGGTGCCACTCTTCTTAATGATGGCGCCGGTGCCACGGAGCTTCGACCACGCAGTGCCGATACCGCCCGCCCACTTAGACAGCTGTGCGTTGTCGCCGTACACCTTAAAGATGTGCTCGAGATCGTCTTCAACGACGTTCAAGTAGCAGCTTGAAAGTTGTGGCTTAGGTGTACCCGAGTGGAACAACGTTGGCGTTGATGGAACAAAACGAAGCGTCGAGACAATATTATAGAACTGTATCGCCCACTCTTCGCGCGCACCCGTCTCAGCAAGTGCGACACCAAGCGCCACGCGCATCCAAAAGAACTGTGGCACTTCAAGAAACTTCTTGGTCGACTTTGCTTTTACAAAATAACGGTCAGCGAGGGTTGCAACACCGAGATACTTTAAGTGTAGGTCGCGACTCATATCGAGCTCGCGCGCCACACGTTCAAGATCGAACGTGAGTAGTCGCTCGTCGTACAACTTCTCTGCAACACCCTGCTTAATAC
>JBDKFU010000061.1:0-5686 GCA_039798565.1 Candidatus Parcubacteria bacterium | reverse complement strand
CTTCGAGCGCCTTTGCATACTCACCCGCACCTTCAAACGTGCGCACGCTCGTACGGAGGCCGGCTAAGCGATACTGATTCTTGAGGCGCGGGATGAGCTCGCGGACTGCGTGTATGTCGCGTTCAAACTCGCGCTCCTTTTTAGACACTAAATCATAGAGATGTTCAGGATCCTCGGCTACATACACGGTGCGCCACGCATCCTTTTTTGCTGACACGAGCCCGCGCTGCATGAGCTGCTTCAAAACGTAGTAGAGCATGGTGCGTGGATATGGCGCGCGCGTACCCAGCTCTGCGACCGTGCTTTGCGGGTGACTCAGCATAAGCCCATAAAGCACTGCCTCGTTCTCGGTTAGGTCGAGCCCGCGCAGTGTCCTTATGACTAGATCAGCTTTTTGCTTCTGTTTACCCATATATGTAAAATCAATATTTACAAACTATGGCTTTTGACTTGAGCTTTGCTCATATCTGAATTATATTATCTCGACTAAGCCTTGTCTAGGCTGTATATAAGAAATTTACATTCTATGTCACACTTTGAGAGAGAAAAGCGACCAGAACGTCTGCACGAGCGCATCGCAGACTTTTTTGCATCCTTGAGAGAGCCGCGGGTCGAGAGGGGTCTAGAGCTCCGTCGCGAGGTGCGGAGTATCAAAAGGTGGGCTCACAGAGAGAATATCGAAGTAGAAGAGGTGTCAGGTGTCATGGCGCTAAGAATTAACCCAGTGACTGGGCGGCGTGAGGTGTTGTTGGTGCGAGGTATCACCAATGGAAAGCTGAAAGAGTTTTATCAATTTCCTGGCGGCTTTTTAAGAGATGGGGAAGGTCCAGTCACTGCCCTGCACCGAGAAATAGGTGAGGAGCTCAAGCCGACAATCCCGCTACCCAAAAATATTTCATACGAACGTACCTTTACTCCAGAGAGAAAACCCGGCTCGAAAAAGGCACTCGTTATTCATGCATTCAAGGTTGAGCACTGCGAGTGGGACGAAGAAAAAGATAATGTAACATTAGGAAGTGATGTTAATGAGATGGTGTGGACCGACAAGCCGTTTGAACACGAGGACGGCACGCCGCGAATACTCACTGCACAAGTAGACTACATGCTGAGAAACTATCTCGGGTTTGATGGGCCCGCAAATAAAAATACTCCTCGAGAAGGATACGACGGTATGCCGTGGCGCTCATGAAAAAACAAAAAGTAACTGACATTCTTGAGTTTTTGAAGCGGAGTAAGAATCTGCAGTCAGTAAAGCGCTACGGCGAGTCTATGCGCGGCGAGCAGAACACTGTCGCCGAGCACTCGTGGCGCCTTGCGCTGATGGCGATGGTGATAGGCGTTGAATGCAAGGTGGCCGTGGACATGAACCGCGTGCTGACGCTCGCGCTCATTCACGACCTCGCCGAGGCGACAACTGGCGACACAGACGCGTACGCAAAGATAACTGGGCGAAAGCGACAAGAGGAGAAGGCAGTCGAAGAAGAAACTGCTGTCCGCGACATGACGGATGATTTATCTTTTGGCGACTGGATATACGAGCTGTGGCAGGAGTACGAAGACCAAACAACCACTGAAGCAAAATTTGTTAAGGCGCTCGACAGGATCGAGGGGTATCTGCACATAGCTGAAAGCGGAGTGGAGGCGTATGTGCCAAACGAGTTTCATGCGGATTATGCGACACAGGCCGTAGCGGCGTTTGATGAGGTGACGGGGAACTTTCCGGGCCTCACTGATCTGCTGGACGCTATCAAGGCAGACTTACAGAGCCAATTTGAAAAGGCGGGAGTGAAGTGGGTAGAAGAGAAAATAAGTGCGGGATAAGGGAATCGAACCCTTGCCATCAGTTTGGAAAACTGATGTTCTACCATTAAACTAATCCCGCAGCTGCTTCCTACTGCCTGGTTACTGTACCAAAGATTCTCTATTATTTGAAGCAGGATATAATGGCGGCATGCCGCTCCTCCCTTTTATACGCGCCATACTCGCATACACATTTCTTATAGCTATCCTCGTCGGCGCATCACTCTTCGTGCCCGCACCAGTTATTGCACCGGCTGAAGAGCCCCTTGCGGTCATTGAAAAACCGCCAGAAGCCTCAACGACAACTCTCCCGGTCGCCACCACAACCACAACCGTTGCAACCACGACTCCATCGAAGCTAAAACCAAAACCCGCGACCACACCAGTGGCCACCCCCATCGCGACACCGCCACCCACCACACTCACGCTCGAACAAGCGATACAGAGCATTAACAATCTTGTTAGCACGACGTCGGCGTCGAGCGTCAACGATCGCGTACGCCAAGCACTGGTTAACGTTATCTGCACCACCACGGCCGGCGGACCATTTAATTCTATTTCAGCGTCTGGCGTTCTTATCGACCCACGCGGCGTTATCATGACGAACGCGCACGTCGCACAGTTTTATCTCTTGCGCGACTACCAACAAAAAGATTTTGTCACCTGCGTTATCCGCACGGGGAGCCCCGCACAACCAATGTATAAAGCAGAACTGATGTTTATCCCGCCATCATGGATAGAAAACAATGCATCAAAAATAGACGACGAGGTACCGACCGGTAACGGCGAACACGATTATGCGTTGCTGCGCATCACGGGGCCTGTCTCGCCATCGGTCACCATGCCGTCCACCTTCCCCTTCTTACTCATCTCCTTAAGTACGCCGCCATCAAACACAGAGGTGGTCGTCGCGGGATACGCAGCAGGATTTTTAGGAGGCATCACCGTGCAAAAGGATTTGTATGCATCAAGTGCCGTGAGTCGCGTTGGTCAGATATTTACGTACGGTGGCGACTCGCCCGATGTCTATTCTGTCGGCGGTACCGTCGTCGCACAGCATGGATCAAGTGGGGGACCCGTCGCCCTTAGTGACACCGGCGTTCTCGCCGGACTCATCGTCACCGCGACAGAGGCGGCAGAAACATCACAGCGCGATCTCCGCGCTATCTCAACCCTGTACATCATCAACGACTTTGCAAAAGAGCGAGGAAAGCCGCTTGAATCAGCACTCGCCGACCCAGCGCAAGAAGCAGCCGACTTTCAAAAGACCACCATGCCCCGCCTCGCGAACCTCCTCATCAACGTACTCTCGAATTCGAGCTCAAACAATTAACGAAAACCCGCCATTTTATGGGCGGGGTTTTTGCATGGAGTTTGAACGCTTTTCTTGTACTGTTTCTGCCCATTAAATGATGGCGTGAAAGTATCCTGCCACATCCATCCAGTACCCTCACACTTACACGTCCGGTCTGGCCCGCGTCCTTTTGGAGAAAATGTCTCAATGCCCAAATCTGTCGATGGCCTTTCTTTACCACCTGAGCCCAAGAGAAGTCCCATGTGCCCCAATCGTAGCGCACATTTTTTCGCTATCCCCACTTCCCCACAGCTTAGTCGTGTCGGCGGTTTAAAAGTCCGCTGATAAGACGTGGTAGTTTCCAGATTTGATTCAAGATAATCGCCGAAACAACTGAAACACAAAACACAAACCACGTAGGTGGAAGTCCTGCAAGCGTAAACAGCACCATAAATCCGCCAACATATACTGTCGTATTTATTAGCTCACGCACAAATGGCTTTGGCTTGTATGAATCTCTAAAAGAATCAACATCGCGGTGCCCATCTGCCACTCGATGCGCCTCCTTGAATATGTCATTACCTTGAGCTCTATGCTCGACCATGGGTAGGTCGACGGGTAGGTCTGCAGCTGCAAGAAACTCTCTCTGATTCACCGCGCCTCGTGTCTCATACTTCTGTGCTGACATCTCCCTCTTTGTTGTATCTTTCTCCATATGATTTTCTTAGCGAGTATCTAATATAATACATTTTAACGTTTTGTCAATGTTTGTCACTTATGCCGGCAGATTGCGCTAAATCCCCAAAATATCACTAGTCTTTGCTATACTTTAAATGTCGCTTTTGTCGACATTTTATGATTAATACCCTAATTAAGCTCGGTCTTTCACCGCACGAAGCCAACGTCTATACTGCTGCGCTCCAGCTAGGGCAAACGACAGCCCTCGCCATAAGTAGAAAAACGGGCATAAAACGGACCACCGTGTATGACACGCTTGATGCTCTCATAGCTCGTGGGCTTATCGAGCTTCAGCTCAGGGGTTTAAAGCGCTACTTTGCACCTACAAATCCTGATCAGTTTGACAGATTAATGAGCGAGCAGAAAAAAGAATACGATCAGATACTGCCCGATATGCTCGCGCTCTACCGGCTGAATGGGTCTAAAAGTCAGACTCGTCTGTATGAAGGATTTGAAGGTGTAAAAACCGTTCTCGAGATGACGCTTCGAGAAATACGTTCAGGCGACCCGTGGTACGTCATCGACGACCAGCATAACTGGGAAAGCAAACAAGAACTCAAATGGCTTGAAGCACTGGTTGAACGTAGAGCACGAAAAAATATCGACTTTCGTATTATCTTCCCCGACTCTGAACGAGGTCGGCTCAATAAAAAAATGGAGGCCGCGTGGAATCAAAAGGTTCGACTTATTAAACGCCCCATCCACACAGACATAACTATCACGCCCCAAAGATACATCATTCATAACTTTGCTCCACCAATCACCAGCATCGTGCTTGAAAACTCTGAAATCATCGAGACCCAAAAGAACCTCTTCCTCGCTCTCTGGGACTCACTTGAGGACGCGGCCGCCAAATAAACTACTCCTCATCTCTTGGCACAAATCGACTGCGTTCGTGCGCGTTTGCTGCTGCGGCAAAGAGACCTTTTGTCGCTACGTATGCAACGAGAGCGGTTGGTATCAAGTACATCCCGATAGTACCTAGAACCGGCCCCCACGCAGCTAGCGAAATGCCCGCTGCCTCGAGCGAAAGTCCCACTCCAAGCAAAACCGGCGGGTACATACCTGCTGTAAAGCAGACGGCGAGTGCGATAAGTGCTGCGGCCAAGAGTTTTCTACTCAACACATACGCCTCTGATCTCTCTTTTACCCTCTCTCTAATATTTTCGTATGCCATATACTTTTTTGATTACATTTTTATGGAGCCAACAATAAACGGATTAAAGTTTGTGTCGCGATCATAATAGTCTTCTGCCTCTGCCTTCTTAAGCGCAGCGACCACTTTGTATGTAACCGGCGTCATCACCACCTCGACAATGACTTTAATCAGCCAGCCAGCGAGAATGCTAGAGACTAACATCGCATCAGGAATAATGCCGTACAGTGCTATACCAAAGAATAGTGCTGTATTTACACCCTCGCCCACTACCGTCGAGCCGATGGTGCGCGACCACAAATATTTTCCTTCGGTCAGTACTTTCATTCTTGCGAGAACATAATCATTTACAAGTGCCCCAGTCCAGACTGCGATAAGTGTAGCGACAACGATGCGCCACTGACCTCCTAACACTGTTGCATATGCCTCTGCACCCTGAAATCCCTCTACTGCAGGGAACCACACTATAATCTGTGCCATCACTGCGGCGATTGCGTACACGCCGAGCATGAGCCACACGAGCGAGCGGGCTTTTGCATACCCATACACCTCTGCGACAATATCAGAAAAGATGTACGTAAAAGGAAAGAACAAAACACTAACACTTGCTACCAATGGACCAATCTCAACAATCTTACCCGCACCAACGTTCGACATTACGGCGAAGGTGGCATAAAAGACTGCGATAAGTCCTAGAT
>JBDKFU010000060.1:0-9094 GCA_039798565.1 Candidatus Parcubacteria bacterium | reverse complement strand
GCGTCAGATGTGTATAAGAGACAGGTTCAAAACTTTTTAATGTCTCGCCTGACCAGACGCGATACCCTTGCGACCCTGGAACTGGCGCTGCGTCAGGAACTGACGTGCATTGGTTGGTCGCCGCGATAACCCCAACTGAACAGACTATGACAACAACGAGTCCGACGATGCGCAAATTGTTTGACGACATTCCTTCAGTATATCCCCAGTGACTAGTGGAACGTGTCTCGCTTGTTATTTTGGATAGTGAAGATTTCAACTTCAACGCCGACGTGGTCTGGCGTATCATCTGGTCGCAGTACAAGCTCTTCAAGTTTTGGTCGCATTTCTGCTAGGACTGTATCGACACCAATATTTCGTCGTCGCGCCACATCAATCAGTTGACGCTTGGCCTTCGAACTAAACGTGAATCTGTCTCGCCCAGCCTTTTTGGTAATCTCGGTCAGCTGTGCTTCAAAATTACTAATGAGGGTCATTGCTCGTTCTCTGTTTTTTCCCATAGGTTGCACTATACTGCAAATCCAAAAGAACACAATTATTGGGGTGCAGCATGGAAAGCTCGTGGCATAAGCTCTTGTATCTATTATCTACCGCGATAAACTGCATAGATAGTATGAAAGGAGGCACCATACACCCACTGCCAGCGGATTTTAAAAAGGCAATCGTTACCGTGCCAAAGGTAGCGACCCTCTGGGAGGACATTACCCCACTCGCGAGAAACGAGTGGATCTGCTGGGTCACCTCGGGTGCTAAGGCCGAGACTCGCGGCATCAGAATAGACAAAGCAATTTCAAAAATGAAAAGTGGCATGCGCCGACCCTGCTGCTGGGCTGGCTGTCCGCACCGCTAATTAGGTATTGGCCTCGACAAGCTCTTTTCTTACTCTGAGTGCGCTTGCTGCAGCGATATTTGCCTCCCACTTCATACGATTGGCCAGCTCTAACAGACCAGCGCCGGTATGATTTTCTGCGAGAGCTGAGTATCTCGCCTGTTCAGTCTCCCAAAAACGAAGTTGCGACCGTAGCTGCTCTCCAGTGTATTGATAATACATATTCTCTTATTTAGTTGAACACCTCATGCTCCTGGCCCACCCCGCGCGGGAGCCGTCGTTCCACATTGACACTGACAAGCCATCCTGCCTCCCTGTGGGACCATCCGATCGTAGTGATGCTTGCGATCTAACCAAAAGCTACACTCGCCGCTCTCCGCGTTAGTGGTATGCGCAGTATCAGCAAACCCAGGACTATATCCATTCATATAATTATTTTTTACGTCTCGCTTTCTGTGCTTTATTAATATTTGCCTTTTGGGCACGCTTCATCGCTGGGGTGGGCTTCTTAGCTTCGGGCACGTTAAGCGGGTGCGCCTTAAATATATCGCCCTTTACATGGACTATTGGACCTTTAATCTGCTTCAGCAGGCTCTTCTCCTTCGCGCCAGTTATAGTCAGGCGACCTTTAATGATTGTTGCTTTGCTCTTCTCGATGAGCCATGCAACAGTATCCCAACTACCACTTGGTCGATGCCCCGCGAGGCGTTCGAGCCCACCCTTCTTACCAACGTCCTGCACGCGGAAGCTCGTAAACTGAGATTTTGGCCGGAGCTCCACGCGGTAGAACTTGCCCTTGCCCGTACTACCTGGGGCTTTACGTTTTTTTACCATATCTTCATTATACTCTTAATTCTTGTAGATTGGATGAATAAGTCAAGTCCACCACAGATCACTTCAGACATGTCCGCCCGTCTTTCTCAAGAGTAACTGGGTATTCAGCCACCATGATTTGGCCATCTGAAATTGTAAGTGACACTGCAAGACCACTCCGTACCTCAGCGTTCCAGTCCTGATCAAAAATAAAGTTTCCAAGCGAATAGAATACAGGCACCCCGTCAATGTATTCATGCGGGAGAACAACGTGCGGATGCGCTCCAACAATAACATCTGCGCCAGCCTCGACGAGTTGTGTGGCGATGGGGCGCAGTCGCGGCACAGAATCTATATATTCATCGCCCCAGTGCGCGTAGACGACAACAATATTGCCTTTCGATTTTTCGTCTGCCACAATTTTTGCTACTTTATCTGGGGACTGCCCGCCAAATTCGTTGTATGACACGAATGAAATACCGCTTCTCCTGAACACTGACTCAACTCCACGTACACCACCAAAGTAACCCACTCCGGACATTTCAAGAAAGTGGTGCGTCGATGTAATGCCCTCGATTCCAAAATTCGCGATGTGATTGTTGCCTAGAGTAACCACCGATATGTTATGCCGAGCAAGTACCTGCGCGCTGGTAGTCGGGAACGTAAACACGAAGTTATCCGGATTACCTACGTCCGTCCCCATACTGACAGAGGCATGCTCAGTGATCGGTCCCTCGAGATTTGCAACTACATAGTCAAATGAATCGAGAAAACCTTCGAAGCAAGAAAATATATACTCCTCGCCCTGAATCTCGCTCACCTGTCTGATGTAACGGTCAAATGAAATGTCTCCGACCATCAAGATTTCTATCGGCGGAAAACTCTCTCTGGATGTCTCACCTATGACAGACGCCGACGATGCTTCAAAAGCACTTGTGTAACCAATGAGATACAAAAGACTCACTACTGCTACAACAGCAATGAGAAATGCAATTACAGAGAGCTGGATCCTATGCATCACCAAACACTATACCTCCCGCTACCCCTACGCATCCACAGAGTCAAGAAGCACTTTGATCGTCTTATTCTGCGGCGTCAGCCTCCGCTTTTGTTTTGTGTATAGTGCCTTCTTTGTGGTTTGGCGGCGCGTACAGTGTATACAGTTTTAACGGCACAGTGGTTGAGGTATTTATAATGTTGTGCCTAGTCCCCCGCGGAATTATGACAGCAGAACCCGCAGCAACTGCGTGCTCGACTCCATCGAGTACCGCCTTACCTTCGCCCTTTTCAACACGAATAAATTGATCGAGCTCATGAACCTCAGCTCCAATCTCTTCGTTTGGAAGCAAACTCATGACCACGAGCTGCATGTTTTTTGCTGTATACAAAACCTCACGAAAGTATTCGTTCGCGATCGTCCGCGTATCTATGTCAACAATGTATCCATTCATATACTCAGTATACCAGAAACAAGATGAAGACTGTATGAACGTTAGGAGCCTACAGAAACCCTAGGATCTCGACAGTGCGGTCATTTGGGCTGGTCGCACGACAATGAATCTCATTTTCCATGCCTTACGAAAGGTATCAACAGATATCGACTTTCCACCTACCTTGGCGGCGGGGTCGTTGTAGTACACGAGACCGTCTCGAATTTCATCTATCACCACTAAGTGTGGGATGGTACTTTTTGGATCGAACTTATAGTGTACGGATGCAATCACAGGACCACCCGCGAGCTCCTTTTTGAATCGCTCGAAGGCGGCATCTTCGCCTGCAGACTTAAGATCGTAACTTTTACCCTCAAGTCCGTATTTGTTTGCGAGCTGTATAAGTCCCTTGTATGTCCAGCCGGCACCGTCGAGGTATGCTCCAGAGGCAATACCTTGCTTGAGAAGTGCATTAACGGGCACCGCTTGAGTGTAGTAATCGATGACCATGGCGAGACTTGTTACACCGCACCCCACCTTTTGCCATTTAAGAGATGTTATATCTGCAAATTGCGAATAAAACGGAACTTCAACAACAGGAGGCTGCATAGTTGATACCGTGGTGGTCGCAACGATGAGCAATGCAAGAAGTGGAGTCATTCGTACAGTCTTTCACGCAACTGGAAGATAAACAAGTATAACTTCATGAACTAATTCTGTACCGTGACAGGCATTCCAATATCTGCCCAGAGATAGAGCTCTTTCGCTTTTGCTACGGGGAGATTCACGCATCCATGTGACCACAGCTGTCCAAAATGCTCATGCCAGTACGCGCCATGAATAACGGCCCCACCGTCTGTAAAGTACAAATCCCAAGGCACTCCAGGAAGATCGTACACCTGATCACTCACACCCGGGATGGGTCCTTGCATAAAACGACTTGGCGTCATCTTAAAAATTTGAAAGGTGCCACGCGGCGTTGGAGTAAACTCAAGTCCGGTTGATATCAACTCTTCCATGAAAAGCACATCACCGTCATACGCGTAGAGCTTCTGTTCTGACACGTCAACGATGATACGTTTTTTCGTTGACGCAACCTCCCCCGCCTTGAGGCGATGATCACCATCATCAGTAAATGCGTGCACAAACTCAGCCGCCACATACCAGTCCCCTACGATGCGCTCTGGGTAGAGTAACGGGTGAGCAAAACCTACTTTGTACCACTCACGGCCATCTTTTGTAACCGTGTCTGCAACAGATAACACAACGCCGGTGCGAAGGTGCGCAACAATTGGAAACTCTGTGCCCGGTCCAGAGCGCACGTTGATGCAATCACCTTCGTACGCAAAGTTGCACCCATCAAGTACTTCAAAGTAGGTGAACTCCTGTGCGGCAGGAGTAGCTGGCGACTTCTCGTCATTGAGTATTTCTACAATTGCTGCGGGGAGCGACCAAACAGAAAAGCTGTTGGAGGGTAAGAAATAGAATGCACCAACTACACTCACCAAGCCAGCGAGAATGATTGCAGAATAGAGATATACATTCTTCATCAGGAGTATATTGACAATAGCATAAATTTATTACTTTGTCACTATTGCGCACTCTCGTCGCCATGTGCAAACAAAATTGTAACAACGCTACCGAGGTGCGTGAGTACGTGACGGCATAAAGACCTGACCACTAGTGCTTCGTTGTCGCCTCTTTGGGGAGAGTGCTGGGTACGGCCTCATCGGCACCTACCACTACGGCCGCCAGGTCTTTCTTGTTCCTTGCGATGAACTCACGCACTGAAAGCTTTTTCCGCTCTGCCATACGGATTATATTTATCCGCATCTTCTTTGACAATTCAACGCTCCTAATACTACCCCTTGCTGCAAGCTCTGCGGTGAGGTCACGCTCTAGGGCGTCGAGTGCCTCATTTGCCATTTCTCTGTTTTTTCCCATAAAAGCTAAAATACCACGTCTTAGAGAAAACACAATTCTTGACACCAAAAGCAGGCTCGCTATAGTGTCCCTATGTTTGGAGTCTACAGCCATGAAGGGCAGACACAGCGTGCGTACCACGAGTGGCTGCAGACATCGCCTGGAACATTGGACTCTCGCGATGCCAAAGTAAAATACAACAATGCTCGCAATGCATGGTACGAGTCGTATCGAAGTGGAAATTATGGAAATACTGGTCCGCGAAACATGGATACGTTTTACAAAGACCACGTTCTCGTTATGAACAAGCGCGTTGAAAAAGAATTTAGAGCCAAGGGTAAGAAGATAGATATCCCGTTCTAGCTAGCCAAATTTTTCAGCAGCTACTAGCCCGTGGTGCTTCGGTCGTGATTAGTCATGCCAATGACACGCTTTCCGTCAAACACCGTTCGCTGTAGATATGCAACCGCACCATCAAGTGTATGTCGCGTCTTAGTATCTTCGTCAAAAATGATGATGGTCTTTCCTGCAGATATTTTTTTCAAATGTCGTATTTCTGCTGATGAAAGCTGTGGCATCTGGTCTGAGGACTTACGGCGCGAATAACGAACTGGATAAAACGCTGATTTTGTATTTTTGGTACTTGCACAATAGCGCAAATACACATCCATTCCTGCTGGCACACCGCCGTGCGCAAGCGCGATAAACAAAATATCTTTTCCGCCAACTTCTTCTTTGATGCGATCGGCAGTGCGTTCAGACTTGTGCGGTGCTGTAGCCTCTACAGTTACAGAGTCCTCCGCCTGATTAATAACGGTGCTCAAAATTACTTCGCTGTCTTTTCGCTTTCTAATCGTTCGTTCGAGTTCAGACAATTTCTTGTATGCCCCCTTGAAATCAGAAAGATAGGTGAGACGCTGCACCTCAACTGCAAGCGCTATGAGCGCAATGGCAGAGGGTGAACTGTCATTCGTTCGCACCTTCCAATCTATGAGTCCGCGAATGACTAACTGCGGTCCAAAAATATACTCTTCTACTCTATTGTATCTCCCCCGCTTACCATCAATGAGTACTTGAGTAAAGGTCGCCAGCGCGCCTTCTACCTTCCCGTTGTACTGCTGATAGTACTGTGCAGAGGTTGAGAGTCGATCAAAAAGAGATTTGTAGGTAGACGTCTGTTCTTCTTCGCGTCGCTCAGCCATGCCTCACTACTATCTTCTTTTCTTTTTGCTTGCACGTGCTGCAAGCATCGCCTTCTTTGCTGCAAGACGCTTTGCAGTTTTCTTAGGCTTTTTGTGTTTCTTGTGTGGACTGACTCCGTGACTATTGTTTCCCATATTTTTATTTTAGTGAGTATATCTCATGATACTACATAACTTGTCCGGACTCTCCAATGCTGTGGTATGTTACTAGTACTTCACTATGCAGATGCCGAATTCCACAGTACCCGTACTCCCCTTTGAACAAACTGCCGCGGGGAGGATGACGGAGCGTGTCCCGCGCATCTCGCTCACCGCGACCCTGGCAGACCTCCAAGCACTACTATGGAAGTCGGTACACACATATGACACCGTTCGCGATGTTTTTGTACTCGACTCAAAAGGCACACTCGCCGGTACGGTCACCTCTCGCTCTGTCTTTGACTACCCACTCTCCACAAAGCTCGCTGACATAATGGTGCCGTTTGAAAAAGTGGTCAAAGTGCACACGACTGATGACCAAGAGGTCGCGGTGCAAACAGCGCTCAAGCACGCAGTCGAGTCAGTCGCCGTTATTGATAGCCACAACAAGCTGAAGGGCGCGATATCAATAAAGGAGCTCATGCATATTCTTCAACAAGAGACCCAGGAGGATCTTGCTGCTGAGGGCAGGTATGACATGTCACCACGACTCGACTCAATACTCGAGGTACCACTCATTGAATCATTTAAGAGTCGCTCGCCATGGATACTTGTTGGCGTTGGCGGTGGGATGTTGGTAGCATTTATTATCACCTTCTTTGAGGAACTTTTGGCTGAGCATATTCTACTTGTCGGCTTTATCCCACTCGTCGTCTACATTGTTGGCGCGATGTCTGCTCAACTGCAAATGCTCTATGTGCGGGATAGTGCTATTTACCCCACACTGCCACTGACTCGCTATGCGCTACGGCAAGGCGCGGTGGTCGCCCTCATCAGTCTCGTCCTTGGTGCTGCACTGTACGGCATAGGCACTATTCAGAACCTTGGAGATGCCACCATGGTGGTTGCACTTGGTACCGGCGTCGCGGTGCTGTCGGCATTGGTGACAGGCGTGTTTATCCCCTACGGCCTAACGTACATGGTCAAAGACCCAGTGAACGCAACTGCGCCCATCGCCACCATTTTCTCCGACACTATTACTATTATTATTTTCTTTGGAGCGGCGACGCTCCTTCTTGTGTAGTATGGCTACCGTTCTTACCGATTCTGTCGCTGCAGTCCCGGTCGAACACCGTGTTAAAACGCACACACTCACCAATATCCCAACGATTCACGAAGGGGCCACCATCGCAGACATACACGCTCTCCTCCATCGCGAGCCAAACTTTGATACGCTGAAGTTTATCTACGTCGTTGACGCACATCAACACCTTGTCGGGATTGTAAGCTTCCGCGACTTGTTTCGCCACCCACCGCAGACTCAGGTAGACAGTATCATGGAGACAAGCGATCTAATAACAGTTGCGGCACACCTCGACGACGAACACGCGACGCACATGGCGCTCCGACACTCCCTGCAGTGCATACCAGTCACTGAGCACGGTAAGTTGATTGGCGTCATCCCATCACGTTATCTCTTGCAAATATTTAAAAAAGACGCGGTCGAGGACATCGCTGAGGCTGAGGCAGCACCTAACGCGACACGTCGCGATCTCGACAACGTACTCGAGGACAGCATATTCTCATCTACTGCCCAACGCCTGCCGTGGCTCTTGGTAGGACTCTTGGGCGGCGTCGGCGCTGCGGCAATCATCGCTACTTTTGAAGAACTTTTGGCGGAACACATTATACTGGCGAGCTTTATCCCGCTCGTCGTGTATCTCTCAGGTGCTATTTCGGCGCAGATACAAATGTTCTATGTGCGCGACATGGCAGTGTATGACAAGCTACCCATGCCGCTCTACATTGCGCGACACAGCGCCGTGGTTATCGCACTTGGAACGATGGTGGCGCTCGTACTGTTTGTTCTTAACAGTGCCATCTTTACCATTGGTCCGAGCGCATTGATTATTTCTATAGCGACGATGGCCGCCGTACTCTCGGCCATTGTGACGGGGATTGGTGTACCGTTTATTCTCTCTAAAATACTAAAGGACCCCGCAAGCGCAACCCCGCCACTCGCTATTATCTCGAGTGATCTCCTAACCGTCTTTCTCTACTTCACGACCGCGAGCTTTTTCTTTGCGTAGAAGACGGCACTGTTGTAAAAAAGCCCCCAACATAAGCCCACCTAGCTCCGTCTGCTAGATTAGGTTAGAACCTCTATGCGAATAAGTTGATAAGCATAAAATTAAAACTTAAGTTAACCATGAGGTGAGAAATGGTGAGTAAATATATATTTCTAAACTTTAGGTAATGCCAACCCCAGAAATATCCCCCCACGAGAGTTAGGCCTGCAAACATAAGACCCGCGCTGGACCACGTATACGGAGCCAGCAGGTGAAATAGTACAAAAATGGCAACACTTATCCATAGTGCCTTCTGTCTGCCAAAGCGCTCCAACCAACTTATCGCAATTCCTCTAAATATGACCTCTTGAAGAAAGACTATCGCTAAGAGAGGTAGTAGTGGATCTACGTCCACTATCCAGTCTGGTAGCTCTATGAACTTATTAACTATGACTAATTGAATCAAAGAAAAAATAATGGCGTTGAATAACAATACCTGCCACCACCCGTCAAACAATGACTTTGGCTTTAGTCCAAACTTCTCCCAGTCAATATTTTTAACCGATACTGCTGAAATGAGCAGAACGATACTCGCTACAAATATAAATACGTTTTCTGCCGGTGTCACCATTACATGATACTAAGAAAAACTGTGCTCCGCGGGTAGGAGTCTCTCCCTCACCTCTCACA
>JBDKFU010000059.1:0-11422 GCA_039798565.1 Candidatus Parcubacteria bacterium | reverse complement strand
GCGGCTCCCCCACCCCAGCCACCTCAGGATTTCTTGCAACAAACCAGTCAGCGACGGTCATTTGCCCTTCAGTGACGCGCAACCCATCTCCGTGCATACTCATGCCCGACGGCTTATCAATCACCAAGACATCGCTGTCTTCGTATAAAATCGCTGGTTCCATTGTGGCCCCGCTTGGAATCGAACCAAGAATAGCGGCTTAGAAGTCCGCAGTTATATCCATTTAACTACAGGGCCAATCCGATTGCATTTTAGCAAAAATCTTGCAGAATTGAAACTCGCTTTCGGGTGGGCGATACAGGACTCGAACCTGTGACCTTTTCTGTGTAAAAGAATTGCTCTACCAACTGAGCTAATCGCCCGTACAAGGGATTATAGAGCGAAACTGGGTTTTTTCAAAGCTATCTATAAAGTCGCCAATACAGTATAAGCACGGACACCGTGAGCACCTGTGCAACGAGCAGTGTGTACACAGGACCCACACGATCAGCAAGCACGCCGAGCGCCAACGCAGAAATGGCGAACACCGCGCTCCCCGCGAATGAAGTGAGCGAGCTCATCGTCGCACGCTGACAATCGTTAAACTCTTTTTGCTGAAGACTGCTCTGTGCGACCGCACTTGTGGCGAAAGTGAACGACGTCATCGAATTAATGAGCGGCGTCAAAACTGTTGGGTACGCAATCACGGCAGTTTTTGCAATGAACTGAGCTGCCCCGCCCCAGAGCAACACCGTCGGCTCACCAAACTTTTTAATAATTCTTCCTGCAAGCCGAAACCCCTGTGATGCAAAAATGCTGTGCAAAAAAGTAACCAACCCGAGTGCCCATACCGGCCAGAACAGCGCATTAAGTGCAGGGAAAAACTGATGCATAGACTCCGTGAGGCCATAGTCAATTACCTTTGCAATGCTGAGCGTGCGAAGTTTGGCGTTCTTACGAAATTCTCCGAGCGCTGCACGAAGATGGGCGAAAACGTTGGTCGGGATATCCCGAGAGGCACGGCGCGGATCAACGAGTCCAAGTGCAAGACCTAACGCTATGACCTGGGGGATCACTGAGAGCCAAAAAAGAACATTGAACGCCCACCACCCGAGCGTGACGGACGCAATAAGCGCTGAGCCAGCGAGCGCATATTGAAACATTGAACTTGTTTTCCCCTCATGCTCGGCGTACTCAGACGCAAGTCCGTCCTGATTCAAAGAATCGTACAACAATGCAGAGTTGTTTCCGCTGAAAAGTGCAAAAGCGAGACCCTCTAAAACAGCGCCCAGCGCAAGGAAAAAGAATGAGCCGCCGACGGCATAACACACGACAGCAAGAACCCCCGCACACTGACCAAACACAACCGTTCTTTTTCTGCCAATAAAATCTGATAACACACCTGTTGGCAACTCAAACAAAGACGAAGCAAGCGTTCCGATCGAGAATACGCTCAAGGCAAGTGTGTACGACCCAGTTACTTCTGCAAAATACAGTATTGTAATCGCCCCATAAATTCGAAAATCCAAGAAAAAGTTAAACCACGTGAGTAACTTTACGTTGTGCGCTGATATTGAGAAGGTACTCATGCGTCGATCCTCCAAAGCTAGTTACCGATGGTCGGTCCGCCACCCCCCTTTGGCACAACAACGCTCCCGTGTGGATCTGGAGATGTCGATGACGCCACGCCGCTTTGAAAACGAGCTTCGCGAACGCGATATATTTCTCGCACTGTCTCCATCTCTTCTGTGGTGACGGGCTGTTTTGGTTTTGTCGGGACAGACGTTGATTCAACAAGCGAGCCGGTGGTGACACGATAAAAAATCCAACCGCTATACAACACGAGCACGAGGCCGACACAGAGCGCAAGAAGTACCGCCACTGTCCAATCGCGCCGCGGATTGGGCGTCAGGAGATCGCGTACAAAGAGTGACGAAATTTGTATATTGTTTTTCATATATTTTTTTCCGTCACAAGCGACAGACGATACGTCCCCATCCAACGTGAGCCATCGAACACAAGGTCTGCCGACTGCAGTGTCGAGGCGATAGGCAGTGTTTCAATAAGCTGACCGAAAAGAAGTACATTCTTCCACGTGCCCGTGCTCGTGATGGTGAGCGAGAGCGTATTAAACGGTGTCTCGGCGCCCTCCTCTGATACTGGACCCTCCTTTATTTCTTGGATGCTCGTGACGACACCTGCGCGTCGTGCGGTTGATTCAATAACTTCTATCGCACCGAGCTGATCGCTCACTTTAAGCGTGCGAGTCGCGAGCTCGACCGGGACGTCACCCAATGTCTGTGCAAACTTTTGTGCTTCTCGCTCAAACTGACCACGAAAGTTCGACTCTTCAGCAGCGACCGTATATTCAGTAAGGCGTACGGCCATGCTCTCGATACCGGCGACCATAAACCAATACCCCACCGCGAGCGCGATGACGATGAGAAGTGCAACAGAGACGGGGATGAATTGTTTTATCATGGTTTTGTAAAGCGGACTTCAAACCGAAATTCGATATTTTCTGCATCAACAAGCTGATTAATCGGTAGCTCAACGGACAGAACGCCCGGACGCGTTCGAATATCTTCTGCATAACGGATAAGCTGCTCTCGATTTTTTGCAAACCCTGATACCGCTACAGTCGACGTCTCACCCAGCGTCACCACAAACTGCCCGAGCGATACCGACGGCGGGCGGCCCGCGACCACCGTCTCGACGAGCTGATTAAACAGCGGGTCACGATGTGCCGCGTTGAGTACGTCGACGCGCCGCTTCACATCGACCAGATACCCCTGCGCCTTCGACTTCTGTTGCAGCGCCGTTGTCTTTTGAATCGCGTCGAGCGCACGCTCATTTTCTGAAACGTCTGCCATTAAATATGCGTAGGATGGCACGAGGAGCACCGCCGCGATGCCAATCACGATCGCGATCGCATAGAGCGCTCCAGTAGCTAGGCGCATGCGATACCGCATGATAAGCCCGTCTCGATGACTCGCTGAAATAAGATTTACCATAGTGACGTGTCCGACCCTTTTAACGCGAGCCCTACCGCGGTGCCATACTCCAAAGATTCTCGTCGTGGCATATCAGGGATATACATATCGAGATCAAACGCATTGGTCCACACATTTGCGACTGTGACCGGCACCTTGAAAACGCGTTCGAGATACGGCGCAAAGCCAGCCATGTTTGCATTCCCTCCCGACACGATAATGCCATCGATAGGAAGCCGCGGTAAGTCGTCTGACGTCGGACTATTCCAATATGAAAGATGCGACGCTATCTCATCCTTCATCACCGACACCACGTTCGCCATCGCCTCTACCACTTCTGTATTCGTGCTTCCAACCAGAAAGCCCTGCTCGTTTTTTATCGTCTCTGCTTCGTCTGCGTTGATACTAAAGTGACGCATGAGCGCGTCGGTGAGCATATCGCCACCTAGGTCGGCGGTCGCCGTGTACGACACGGTGCCGCGGTCGGTGATACAGATGCGGGTCGTGCGCTTTCCGACCTCGACGATGAGCATGGTGCGCGCGCGATCACTTTGACTCACAACAGCGCGTGCGAGCGACTGTGATTCAACTTCAAGTGATTTTAAAAACATACCGGCACGTATCACCGCGCGCTCATATGCCTCGGTCACGCGACGAGCAAATGCGGTGACGGTATAGATCCGCCCCTCTTTCTCCTCGCGCACAAAATCAAAGTCATAGGCGATTTCCTCTGGCGGGAGCGGCACATGCGCCTCAAGGTCGAAGGCGATAGCATCTTGTGGCGTACGTCCGGTCGGGACCAGCGTTTGATAGATAAACGCCTTTTTTTCAGGAAGGGACGCGTGTACATTTTTAACACCATGCTTTAACCGCACTGTACGCAACACATCAATGAGCTTCTCTGGTATCTCGATGTCGCCGTCAACAATAACCCCCGAGTCAATCGCCATCTCAACGTGCGTTTTTAATGTGCGCGTATTCGCCGCACCATCAAGTTCGATGCACTTTACCGACCCACCGCTAATATCGACGCCAAATCCCGGCATCGACAGCACGGTGGGCGGCCGCACAGCGAAAAAAAACTTCGACGCTGAAGCCATACCTATAGTATAGAGTGAAAAAATTACCGCGCGCGCGATCCTGGGGTCACTGTCTTCGTTGTGGTGAGCAGTGCAAACGTTTCTCCCTCACCCACCGCGAGTATCATGCCGTTTGAAACAAGTCCGCGAATAACGCGAGGCTCAAGATTCGTGACAAATGGAAATTGTCTGCCTATCATTTCTTCCGGCGTAATGTATTCTGCGATGCCTGACAATATTTGTCTGAGATTATCCTCTCCAAAATCAACTTCGAGGCGAATAAGTTTGTCCGCGTCCGGTACACGCTCGGCGGTGCGCACGGTTCCAACCCGTATCTCTACCTCTTTAAACTGATCGATGGTGATACTCATGACTGTGGTGCGCTCGCGCGCTTATTTAAATAACTATTAAGAATAATGGCCGCCGCTGATGCATCAATGTGCTCGGGACGAGACCCTTCGCCAAAATGTGCACGCACCTCTTGTGACGAATAGAACTCTGGCTCATAGATAATGGTCGCGCCCGTCTCGCGCGTAAGCGTATCTGCAAACGCGCGCGCAGAAACCATGATGGCGTTATCGGCGCCGCGATTGTCCATTGACTCCCCCCCGACAACCTCCGACACTTTATTCGACTGCACCATATCAATGATACTCATGAGGAGAAATTTATCGTTCGGGAGCACCGCCTTGGGGAACGCGATGGTCGCCATCTCATCCGTCATGGCGATGCCAATCCGCTTTGATCCATAGTCGATGCCCATGATGCGCGCCATTGAATCCAGTATAGCGCTTTGCGTATGGCCCTAAAACACGCTACTATCAGCGGGACCCCGGAGGCGTCGCATAGTGGTCTAGTGCAGCGGTCTTGAAAACCGCCAGGTCGAAAGGCCTCGAGCGTTCGAATCGCTCCGCCTCCGCTCAAGTATGTCAGTTGCAATTACTTACTTTGTCCACGGGACAACGACAGATAATGAACAGCGCATCTCGTCCGGATGGAAGGACGTAGAACTTTCAGAGCTTGGCATACGACAAGGCCATGAACTTACTGAACTGACGCGTCACCTGTCATTCGATGTTGTCTTTACTTCTGACCTACAGCGCGCATACAAGTCCGCAGAGCTTGCGTGGAGCGACCGATACCCGATCATTCAAGATGCGCGGCTTCGCGAGTGCAGTTATGGAACACTAAACGGCGGACCATCTGCTATCGTCGAGCCGATGTGCGAGAGTGAATGCATCACCAAACCCTTCCCCGACGGTGAGAGCTATGAAGACGTAAAAAATCGTGTTTCGGATTTTCTGGATTTTTTAAAGAAGAACTATGACGGTACGCACGTCGCTATCGTAGCCCACAAAGGACCGCAACTGTCGCTTGATGTTTTGCTTAAAGGAAAAACGTGGGAGCAAGCACTCGCCGACGATTGGCGGAAAACAAAGTCGTGGCAGCCCGGCTGGGAGTACGAAATCTCGTAAAATGTCCTACTTCTTGTTTTTTATAAAATCATAATACGCTGTGTCTGACATCATAGTCCGTTCTGGTTCGTATGGGAGTAGCGGCTGTGTTGGTGGCATGCCCTCTGCAACCCTTCTCTCCCTGCGGACATACTGGGCTGCAGAATCGCGCATGTACGTGCGATACCTTTCATCTAAACGGTGCGGGGTGCGAGGATGTGGATTGTAACGCCCTCTGGCCTTGAGGAACCAATACCATCGCTCTCTATTACCGTTATTGCTTAACCCGGTACGTTCGTCGTCACGCATACGCTTTATACTTGTGCAACCAAGAGTACGTTATGGCTGTACAATAATCGACGTATGTCCGTCCGCATCACCTATTTTGTACATGGCACCACGCCCTATAATGAGCAAAAACTTGCATCGGGCCAGTCAGATATTGGACTCTCCAATCAAGGTGTGGAAGATGCGGAGAAACTTGGCCGCCTCATGACAGAGGTGACGTTCGACGCCGTGTATACATCTGACCTACCGCGCGCAGAGCAAACGACCGAGATTGCATTCGGTACCCGCTTCCCCATTATCCATGAACCGCGACTCCGCGAAATCGATGATGGCGTGTTCACCGGAATGCCGATACATGAGATACAAAAATCGCACATCCACTATCTCGATGAGCAGTATGAAAACGGTGAGTCATTTCGTGACGTAGAAAATAGAATGAAGAGCCTGCTAGATGAACTAAAGCGAACACGCGACGGTCAGCACGTAGCGTTTATTGCTCACTTTGCGCCACAAATGGCACTCGATGTGCTACTTAAAGGAAAGACCTGGGCGCAGGCATTTGCAGAAGACTGGCGAAAAACAAAATCGTGGCAGCCCGGCTGGGAATATATACTGCCGTAAATGCAGAGTTATTGGACAAGCTCACCTACGTTGGTGCCACAGTCGGTAAGACAGGCCTGATACGCGTCACCGCTTTGATCAGGGTGGGTCGTCTTGCACGCCTCAAGGCATTGCGTCAGCTCGTCGAATGGGATTTCATCGACACCAGCACTTTTGTAGTAATTTGCTGCGACGAGTCCGATAAGCACGATAACGAGCGCGGCAACGATCAATAGGTTTGTTTTACTCATAGTTATTCAGTATACCGTGTATCGGAGGGGCGCATTACAGCAAGACATTTCATAGGCTATCCTGTAATCATGGATATCGTAGGACTCTTTAAGACCCACGTAGCGCACTGCTTGAAAGAGGCGCGCGCAGCACTTGAAGCAACAGCGTTTGATACGGTGGTTATCCACGCGGGCATTCCTGACTTTTTTCATGCTGACGACCAGGCGGTCCCCTTTCACTCGGTGCCACACTTTGCGCGATTCGTCCCCCTCAACAGTCCGCACCATTTTTTAATCATCACAAGAGATACAGCCCGCGTGATTGAAATCATCCCCACCCACTATTGGGAGGAGCATGGTACAGAAAATAATTTTTGGAAATCAGAGTACGACGTGACCACCGTTATGTCTGCTATTGATGGGTCGAACCCGAGAAACGCAGTTGCTGCGGGCTCGGACGGGTGGAAAGAGTTTCCACATACTGAAAAAACCGCATTTATCGGCGACCGGGTCGCGACAGAACTCGCGCAGAAAGCGGGACTCCCCGTCGCGTCACTTAATCCCGAGCAACTCATCAAACTCCTCGACAAAAGCCGCTCGATTAAAACTGAGTACGAAATCGCCTGCATCGATGAGGCAAATCGCATCGCATCAGTGGGCCACCTCGCGGTACGTGATGCATTTTTTGAGGCACGCTCTGAGCGCGACATGCACTACGCGTTTCTTACGGCGACGCGAGAGCTCGAGGTCGACCTTCCCTATACATCCATAATTGCGCTCGACGACAAAGCATCTATCCTCCACTACATGCGAAAACGCGACACAGGGTCAGGCACATCGCTCCTCATCGACGCCGGAGTGCAGTACAACCGCTATGCATCAGACATTAGTCGCACCTATGCAACTAAAGAGGCGCACACAACCTTTCATGCACTTATTGCAGACTTAGACGCACTCCAAAAAAAACTCGTTGCGCAGGTACTCCTGGGCGTGCATTTTATCGAGCTGCACCACACATCACTCGTTGGCGTCGCTGATATACTGCGCGCGCACAACATTATTTCAATGGGCGGCGAAGAGGCGGCGATGAGTGGCGTCGCACATACGTTCTACCCGCACGGCTTTGGCCACATGCTCGGCATCCAAGTACACTGCGTATCGCACGCGGAAGAGTCAGAAGAACATCCATTAAAAGAAAAGTATCCGAACGTCAGGACAACGCTTGTACTTAAAGAAAATATGGTGACCACCATCGAGCCAGGCATTTATTTTATCGATATGCTCTTACAGAAAGCAAAGGATGGCGAGCACCAGGGCGTGTATAACTGGAACCTTATCGACGAGCTTCGACCACTCGGCGGCATCCGCATAGAAGACAACATCGTCGTACGCACGACTGGTCCTGAAAACCTGACAAGAAAGTACCTGCCGTAGCTACGAGGTAAACACGAGCGACTGCGGGTCACGCCGCTCAGGTCGCGGAAGAAAAATATCCTCCCGTACAATGGGACGTGGTTTTGTAGGTGCAGTTTTTTCGAGCACAGCACGATACTCTGGATTGTCGCGCGCATGCTTTTTCGCCGACTCAACTGCATGCATCGCCGTCGTGTGATCGCGTTTCAAAATTTTACCGATGCGTGGATACGATACACCGAGATTGTGTAGGTGTAGCGCAACCATCGTCCGCGCCTGCACAAAATACTGTCGCCGGTCATGCGAAGTAAGCTGATCTCTTCGAATACCAAGCTCCGCGCACACGCCATCTATAAGCCTTTCTTCATCCTGCGCTGTAAGAATCGCGCGTGTGTTCTTTGCTACCTTGCGTTCAATGCTCGGCGCTCCCATGGCGCCAGAATATCAAGGAAGCGCGTCCTAAGCAATGCCGCTCGACTGGCCGACGTGCTTGCACTCTACTCGCTCTCATCGCCTGATACTGAAAAGCGACGGTAAACCCCCAGATTTTCTCGTTTTCATTCGACAGGCTTGCTACCATCAGTCTATGACGGTACGGGCGCTCCGCGGCTTTGCAAAACATTTTTTGACGCTCGCCATTGGCGTACTCGCTCTGATTGGCGCGCTATTTATTCTCGTTTTTGTGGGCATGCAGTTTGGCTGGTTTAATGTGCGCGGATCCATCGCAGAAAGAAACAATTTTTATACTGCAAACGCAGGCGGCTCGCTAGCGACCACCTGTGCGGGGGCCACAGAAACATGGTGCTCCAGTGCAGAGTGGGCGACGGTCCGCGAAGGACTAAAAAAAGATGCGCTCATTATCGCTCGCGTCGCACAAGAGACTGGTGTACCAGCGCGCCTCATCGCTGCTGCAGTAATTCCAGAACAGATACGCTTTTTTACTGCGGAGCGTGAGGTGTACAAACGCGTGTTCGAACCATTAAAAATTCTAGGCACGATGTCGCAGTTTTCGCTCGGTGTCTCGGGTATCAAACTTGAAACCGCAGAAGAAATAGAACGAAGAACACCAGAGGCGCTGCACCACCTCATTGTGTATCGAGAAGGCGAAGACAAAAAAGCAGAGCTCTACGCTCGACTCACCAACCCAAAGGACCACTACTTCTCCTACCTCTACACCGCACTCTATATACGCGCCATCGAGCGAGAGTGGTCAGATGCGGGCTACCCCCTCTATGGAGAAGCTTCAATTATTGCAACACTCTTTAATATTGGATTTGAAAACTCAGTGCCCAAGGCAACTCCGGGTGTTGGTGGCGCGCCCATCGACATCGGTGGCGAAAGTGTCTCGTTTGGCGCGCTCGCTGGTCGGTTCTACGACTCTGACGAACTTGTTGACATCTTTCCAAGATAGAGCCGCACCCACGCTACACTGTAGCTATGGAGAAACCGGCAGTCCTGCTCGAGTGGCAAGGTAAAGAATATGAGTTCGTGCAAAAGCCCGACTCCTGGTACTACACCGTCGGCATCATCTGCGTCGGTGGTGCTATAGCCGCATTTATCGTCGGTAATATTTTGTTTGGCATTGTTATCATTCTCGCTGGTTTTACCACAGCACTCCTCGCTTCGAGAAAGCCTGCGGTGCATACCTTTCGTATCACTGACCGCGGCATAGCTGTTGGTGACCAGCTGTTTCGTTATGACAACATCAAATCGTTCGCTATGGATGATAACCACGAGCAGGGCGCACAATCGTCTAATCCTGATAAGCTTTTGTTTGAACTCAAACGCGGTGTTGTAACTATTATGACCATCCCCCTTGCATCAGTCGACCATCGCAAGGTCCGCACTGAGCTCAAAAATCATAACGTCGAAGAGGTCGAGCATTTAAACTCACTCACCGCACGCGTCTCAGACTGGATTGGCGTCGGGTAGAATCTTTTTTGTTTTGTGATAGAGTAGCTCTATTGCTCCCGTCGTTCAATGGATAGGACGGGTCCTTGCGGAGGATCTGATGTGGGTTCGATTCCTGCCGGGAGCACCAAGTTTGTAGTACGAATCGCACAAGAAGTCGTATACTGGTGGAGTGATACACGACCTCGTGAGCCTCCTGGTAGATATCGTTAGACACTACGGCGCATTTGGTGTTTTCATCGCGAGCATAACAGAAGAGGTTATTGCGCCCATTCCGTCAGCAATCATCGTCGTGAGTGCTGGGTTTGCACTCCTCGGTGGCGAGACGTTTGGTTGGCCGCTCATCGGCCACGCAGTGTTTGGGCTCGCGCTGCCCGCCGCTTTTGGTATCACCATCGGATGCATCATTTTTTATGGTATCGTCGCCTACGTTGGAAAGCGCATCATCACCCACTGGGGAAGCTACGTCGGTGTCTCGTGGGCGGATATGGAAAAGATTAAGCAGTTTATTGAAAAAGGCTACCGCGACGACATCGTTATTTTTATCTGCCGCTCAGTCCCCTTTCTCCCCTCAACGGCAGTTAACATATTTTGCGGACTTATCCGCTATGATATTAAAAAGTTTATCGTTATCACCTTTTTTGGGGCATGGATACGCGCAACCATTTTTGCTTTTATCGGATGGTACGCCGGTGAGGTGTACGTCCGCGTCATCCCCTACTTTGATGCTATTGAACGGGGTCTGCTGGTAGTCCTGGGAGCGCTTGCAATCGTTCTACTCGTTCGTCATTGGCACGGCGCTTCGCCATCTTCGCCTCGTACTCTCGATCAAGGGGGAGGTTAGCGTTTCTTTCGCCATGGCTTTCGGCCCAGAGGTATCGGTCATTTTCTTGAACGTGATTTGCAGAATACCTCACCACTCCCTCGTGAGCGGTACGGAAGGGATGCCGGATCGAATCCATCATCGTCATATTTATTTCTTAACAGCTTTTTTAAGAAACGCTGAGAGACGTGCCTTCTTTCGAGCAGCAGTATTCTTTTTGATGACGCCGCGCTTCAACGCCTTATCGATCGCCTTATACGCTGCTGAGAGGGTCTCTGCCTGCGCTGTGCGCGGAGTGCCAGCAGTTGCTCGCGCCTCCTGCACTTTCGAGTGGAGGGCTCGCTTTCTGCGGATGTTAAAGACGTAGCGGCGCTCCGCTTGGCGGATAGCCTTTTTTGCTGACTTAGTGATTGCCATTGGTCGAACGATACCGCAAATCAGTCTATAATGCAACTATGATAGCCATGGTACGGGGACGAATAGTGGGTGCCCACCGAGGCAGCCTCATACTCGATACCAGCGCCGCAACAGGCGGAATCGCCTATAGCGTCATTGTCCCTGCCCTCACGCTCGCGGGGGCAAAGGAGGGCGACTCGCTCCAACTCTACACCTATCTCTCGGTCCGCGAGACCGCGCATGAGCTTTTTGGCTT